>CABUUK010000025.1 GCA_902494765.1 uncultured Collinsella sp. | reverse complement strand
GTCGGCCCCATGCCGTCCTCCGTCGCCAGGAGGAAGAGCTCGACCTTCTCCCTGCTGTACATGCGAACCTCCAGTCCGGACCGCTTCACGGTCCAACTTTCTGTCCGCACCCCCATCCAGGAACTATTTCACCGCAACTTAAGAGGGGATGGGGCTGAGTGGCGGGCGATGCCGTTGCCTGTCGGTTAGTGGCGGGATTGGTGGCGGAGCTTGTCGATGGTGGAGTCGGTGCTTCGGCTGCGGGCTTCGGCGGCGCGGTCGCGGGCGTCGGCGGCGGTTTGGCGCTGGCGGCGGTAGTCGATCATGCCTTGGATGATGGGCTTGCCAAAGCTCACGACATCATCGTTGTAGATGGCGGTTCGGGCTGCGAGGAGGCAGTCGGTAAAGTCCATATGGGTCTTGCCAAAGAGTTTGACGGCAAGGGCGACAACGGTGGGCTCGTCGACCATGACGTCATCGAGCAACCTCTTCATGGCCGCAGTAATCTCAACGCGGGGAACCTTATAGACGTCGCGCAGTGTGACCACGACGCGCGTGATGATTTCGGGGTAGACGCGAGCGGTGCGCGTGGCGATGACCTTGGCGGCGCGCGGTGACAGAACCTCGTCGTCGTCAAGCAGGTAGCGCAGGATGACGGTCTCGTCGATGATGGTGCTACTCATGGATATCTACTTCCTCGGGACCCAAAATCGAATCGTCGCTTTCTGTGGCAAGGTACTCAATCCAGGCATTGCGCTCTTCGGAGCGGCGATTGGGGTCACCATATGCTTTGAGCGATCCATAGGCGGCGGTGCCGTTCTTTGAGCGCACGGCGACCGGCTGAAAGGGGAGCTTGCGCATCAAAATGCTTTGCGCGACAAATAAGCGGACAGCCTCGGCGAGCGATGTGCCCATGGCATCGTAGAGATGCTCGGCATGCTGCTTGTCTTCCTCGCGAATGCGCACCTGCAGGATGGCTCTTTTTTGAGTCGATTACATCACTGGCCCCCTTAATGAGCGTGCAATATAGTCGGTCAAATGCGGCATGTGCCGATACTCGAGCATCTTATAACGATTACTTTATTTCACTCAAGTTGATAACCATAAACACGAATACAAGCGTAGTACATCCAAAATGAGAGCGCATAAAAATCTCTGAGGCGTACGCATGTAATACACTCACCTTTATAGCTTCTAGAGAATAATTCCAACCTGCCAAAACCCCTGCAATACACCCGTATTGCAGGGCCTATGCTCAAGTTTGCCCCCTGCAACTGCGTATATTTAACCTGTATATCGTTGGAGAAACTCTACCGAGTGCATGTTTCGCCGCATGCATTCGATTCGTCGATGCCGGACCACGGGCGGTCCGGGGCAACGTCGACAGGGTCTCTCCGGCATGGGATTCAGGAGGGAGTGAACAACATGGGCAATAAACGAGTCGTGGCTGATTCTTCACGCTGCATTGGGTGCCAAACCTGTATGGCGGCGTGCATCGAGGCGCACGATATTCCCGGCAACATCGCCGCACCTCGCTTGCGCGTAACGCGCACCTACGAGATTTCCGCGCCGGTGGCATGTCACCACTGCGAGGACGCTCCGTGCGCCAAGGCCTGCCCCACGGGCGCCTTGTTCTTTGATCCAAAGAACCATCGCATCGGCGTCAACGAGGACAACTGCATCGGCTGCAAGAGCTGCGTCATGGCATGCCCCTTTGGCGCCGTGAGCGTGGCGACCACGCAGGTCCCCGTCTTGATGGGTGACGTTCGCGTGGGTTCGCAGACCAAGAGCTTCGTGCTCAAGTGCGACCTGTGCGTGGACCGTCCCGGCGGTCCGGCGTGTGCCGAGGCGTGCCCGACCAAGGGCCTCACCCTGGTAGACGAGGAACGTTTGGCAGAACTGACTGCCGAGCGTGCCCGCGCCACCTTCGAAAACGAGGCGTAGGCGGGCGGCCATACAAGCCCAATGATTGTCAAATAAGTACCGAGCATTCGGTAGCAGAGAAAGGAAGGAGGGTGTCATGGAGAAGCATAAAGTGATCTGCCCGTACTGCGGCGCCGGTTGCCAGTTTAACCTCCTGGTCCAAAACGGCCAGGTCGTGGGCACCGAACCGCTCAACGGCATCACCAACCAGAGCGAGCTGTGCCTTAAGGGCATGAGCGGCTACGACTTCATCAACGACACCAAGATCTTGACTCCTCGCGTACTGCACCCGATGATCCGTCGCACCAAGGGCGCGGATCTTGAGCGCGTAAGCTGGGACGAGGCACTGGATTTCACCGCATCTAAGATGCAGGCCATAATTGACGAATATGGTCCTAACGCTGTCATGACCACCGGCTCTTCGCGAGGCGGCGGCAATGAGGCGAACTACGTCATGCAGAAGTTTACGCGTGCGTGCATCGGCACCCACAGCGTAGACAACTGTGCCCGTACTTGACACGGCCCTACTGTCCTCGGTCTGATGGACACGGTTGGTTCAGGTTGCATGTCATGCTCCATCCCCGGTATGGAGGATGCGGGCTGCATTTTCCTCTTCGGCTATAACCCTGCCGATTCGCACCCCATCGTCGCAAGGCGTATCGTGCGAGCCAAAGAAAAGGGTTGCAAGATCATCGTCGCCGACCCGCGCCATATCGAAACCGCGCGTATCGCCGATCTCTACCTTCCGATCAAGAACGGTTGCAACGTCGCGTTCCTCAACGCCTTTGCCAACTGTCTGGTCAACGATGGCCTCTACGACAAGGAATTCGTCGCCGAGCACACGAACGGCTTTGACGAGTGGTGGGAGACCATCAAGAACTACACTCCCGAATCTGTACAGGACATCACGGGTGTCGAGCCCGCGTTGATCCACCAAGCTGCCGAGATGTACGCCACGGCGAAGCCCTCTGCCATCATTGGCTGGGGCATGGGCGTATGCCAGCAGAAGCAGAACCTGAAGACGGTGCACACCATCGCCTCCATCGCCTGCGTTGCCGGCCAGATCGGCAAACCCAATTCCGGCCTCGCGCCCGTGCGCGGTCAGAATAACGTCCAGGGCTCCTGCGATATGGGCATGCTGCCCAACCTGTACCCTGGCTACCAGAAAGTCACTGACCCCGCAGTGCGTGCCAAGTTTGCCAAAGCTTGGGGCGTGCCCGAGGAAAAGCTCCCGCTCGAGGAGGGCTACAAGCTCACCGATCTGGGCCACCTGGTCGACGAGGGCAAGGTGCACTGCTTCTACAACTACGGCGAGGACCCGGTGCAGACCGAGCCCGATTCGGCCGGTATGCGCAAGACGCTCTCCGAGCTGGATCTGTTCATTTGCCAGGACATCTTTATGACGCAGACGACCATGCTCGCCGACGTCATCCTGCCTGCCACCTCTTGGGGCGAGCACGAGGGTGTCTTTACCGCATCCGACCGTAGCTTCCAGCACTTTGACGCGGCCGTTCCGCCCAAGGGCGAGTGCCGTCACGACTGGGAGATCTTCGCGGACCTGTCCACGCGTATGGGTTACCCCATGCACTACGACAACACCGAGCAGATCTGGAACGAGTGCATTAGCCTGTGCCCCAATTTTGTGGGCGCGACCTACGAGAAGATGGCTCCCGAGGGCGGCTACGCCCAGTGGCCCGTCAAGAGCACCGATGTGAACGACCACGGTACGCCCGACATGTTCGCTGGTGGCAAGTTCACCACCAAGGACGGCCGCGCCAACCTGATGGCGCACGACTGGGAGGCGCCCTCCGAGCTTCCCGACGATGAGTACCCGCTCATTCTGTGCACCGTCCGCGAGGTCGGCCACTACAGCTGCCGTTCGATGACCGGCAACTGCAAGACGCTGGCGCTGCTTGCCGATGAGCCCGGTTTTGTCCGCATGAATCCCGCGGACGCCCAGGCGCGCGGCATCAAGAACGGCGACATCGTCTCGATTCACAGCCGCCGCGGCCAGGTATACAGCCGCGCCGACGTGAGCGACCGTATCAACAAGGGCACGGTCTATATGACCTACCAGTGGTGGATCGGCAAGTGCAACGAGCTGACCATGCACAAGGTCGACCCGGTCTCGCATACGCCCGAGGACAAGTTCTCCGCCTGCCAGGTCGACGCCATTGCCGACCAGGTCTGGGCCGAGGGCGAGGTCGAGCGTCAGTACACCGAGCTCAAGCAGGCTCTGGTGGACGCCGCCGCTCCCCAGGACGTTGAGCCCGGCGCCGCCAAGTTCGACGACGAGACGCACGTGAATCAAATCGTGTAGTCCCGTTCTCGTTGGCTTTTTGGGCCGGGCGTCCCGTACGTTCGGGAGCCCGGCCCGTTATTTTGAAAGGAAGTGGGGATGAACCGCTTCATCGACATCAACCCGGAGAGGTGCATCGGCTGCGGAACATGCCAGTCCGCCTGTGCCGACGCCCACCGGATGCAGGGTCTTCAGGATACGCCGCGTCTGGCGCTCGTGAAGACCGGCGGTATTTCGGCCGCCCTTGCCTGCCACCATTGCGAGGGTGCCCCCTGCGCCGAGGTTTGCCCGGTGAATGCCATCGAGCACGATGGCGATCGCATCCACGTCAAGGAGCAGGAGTGCATCGGGTGCAGGCTGTGCGCCATCGCGTGCCCCTTCGGAGCCATCCATCCCGATGGCACGTCTATCGCCGGTGTCGCAGGCATGTGCGATCCGACGCCTTCGTATCCTAAGTCCCTGAGCAGCCTACTTACGTGGGCTCCCGGCCAGTACACCTGCGCTGTCAAGTGCGACCTGTGCGCCTTCGATCCGGACGGCCCGCATTGTGTGGCGGCGTGCCCCACCAAGGCGCTGACCGTCATGGGCGGCGCGGCCGATCGCGAGCTCGACGAGGCCAAGCGCCTGCGCTCGATCGAAAACGGTCCGGCCGTCGACGCTACCGCTGTGTCCCAGGGCCTGTCCGAGAAAGCAGAAGGGAGCGTAAACAATGGATAGCATGACGCTGTTTATCGCATCGCTTGCCGTCTCGTGCATCGGTGCGCTCGCCTCGGTTCTGCTGATCAAGGCCGATAACGCCGCCAAGACCGCCGGCTGCCTTATCGGCGCCGTCGCCGCGGTGCTTTCGTTTGTGGCCGGTATCCAGGCTGTGCTGGGCGATGTCGCGTCGGTCGACACCATCGTGTTCTTCCCGTTTGCCCATTTCCAGCTGCTGCTCAATCAGCTGTCCGGCCTGTTCGTGGCGCTCATCTCGGTGCTCGCGTTTGCCGGCTCGATCTACGGTCTCAATTACTTTGATGAGTACCCGGGCAAAAAGGGCCGCGCCGGCTTCTTCTTTAACACCTTCGTGGCGTCCATGATGCTCGTCATCACCGCCGACAACGTGTTTTGGTTCCTGGTCGCCTTTGAGCTCATGTCGCTGACCTCGTACTTCCTGGTCGTGATCGAGGAGAACGAGAACTCCATCCATGGCGGTTGGCTCTACTTTGTGATCGCGCACGTGGGCTTTGTGCTCATCATGGCGAGCTTCCTCACCATGACCAACTTCGCCGGCGGCTCGTTTGCCTTTGCGGATTTCCGCGCCACGCAGTTTAGCCCTGCGGTCGCATCCGTGTGCTTCGTGCTCGCCTTCTTTGGCTTTGGCGCCAAGGCCGGTATCATCCCGCTGCACGGCTGGCTGCCCAAGGCACATCCCGAGGCGCCGTCCAACGTGAGTGCCCTCATGTCCGGCGGCATGATCAAGATCGGTATCTTCGGCATCCTCAAGGTTGGTCTCGACCTGCTCTCCGCCTCGGGCGTTCAGGTCTGGTGGGGCCTTATGGTCATGGTCTTCGGTGCGATCTCGTCGGTCCTCGGCGTGGCCTTCGCCCTGCAGGAGCATGACATCAAGCGCCTGCTGGCCTATCACTCCGTCGAGAACATCGGCATCATTCTGCTCGGCGTCGGCGCCTCCATGGCCGCCATGGCGCTCAACTCGGTCGGCATCGCCGTCCTGGCTCTGATGGCCGCCCTCTACCACACGTTTAACCACGCGATGTTTAAGGGCGAGCTGTTCTTGGGCGCCGGTGCGCTGCTGTACTCCACGGGTACGCGCAATATGGAGAAGATGGGCGGCCTGTTCCGTCGTATGCCGGCTACGGCCATCTGCTTCCTTGTTGGCGCGCTTGCCATCTCGGCCATCCCGCCCTTCAACGGCTTTGTGTCCGAGTGGTTTACCTATCAGTCGCTCTTTAATGCCGCCATGCAGGGTGACAAGGCCGTCATGATCGTGGCCGTGTTCGCTGCCGTCGCGCTTGCCATTACCGGCGCTCTGGCCGTCACGTGCTTCGTCAAGGCCTATGGCGTCTCCTTTGCCTCCGCGCCCCGCTCCGAGGCCGCGGCCAATGCCAAGGAGGTCCCCGCCCCCATGGTGTTTGCGCAGGGCCTGCTCGCGGCCATCTGCGTCGTGCTGGGCATTGGCGCTCCCGTGATCGCGCCCGTGCTGGTCGATGTCGCCGCGTCCGTGCTGCATCCGTACGGTGGCGTATTTGCCGCCGAGGGCATGGAGCTCATGAACCAGTACTCCGGCGCTGCCACCTCCACGCCCGCGATCGCCATTGCGCTCGTGGTGCTTGTCGGTCTTGCCTGCGGCTATCGCAAGCTCAAGACCGTCGGCAAGGTGCAGAAGTCCCAGCCGTGGGCATGCGGCTATGCTCCCAACGAGCATATGCCCGTCGTGGCCACGACCTTTGCCTCCGAGGTGTCCTGGTTTATGCAGCCGCTCTACACGCTGCGCGACCGTTGCACGGCCGTCTGCTGGTCCATCGCGCACTTCTTCCAGAAGCTCACCGGTGTGGCCGAGGCTGTGGAGCCCGTACCCGACAAGGTTCTCGTCGATGCCCCGCATAAGGGTGTCGAGAAGCTCGCCGACCTCGCGACTAAGCTCGAGGGCGGCAACTACAGCATCTATATCTGCTACATCGTCGCGGCACTCGTGGTGTTCCTCGTGCTCGCCGTGCAAATGGGTTAAGGAGGGGAGAGCATGAACAACATCGTACTTGCCGTTCTGCAGGGCGTGGTCGTCATGGCCGTCGCACCGTTCTTCTCCGGTCTCGGCCGCGTGATCCGCGCCAAGATGCACAACCGTCGCGGCCCCAGCATCATGCAGGACTACCGCGACCTGGCCAAGCTCTTTGCGCGCCCCGAGTCCCAGAGCGAGGATGCGAGCTTTGCGCTGCGCATCATGCCGCCGCTGTTCTTCGCCGTCGCCTTTATGCTCGCGATGGGCCTGCCGCTCTTTACGGCACAAAGCCCCATCCCGGTCTTTGGTGACGCCATCACCATCATGTACAGCCTGGCGCTCGCCCGCTTCTTCTTCGCCCTCTGCGGTGTGGATTCGTCCAACGCCTACGCCGGTATCGGCGGCGTCCGCGAGCTGCTCATGAGCGTTCTCATCGAGCCGTCAATGCTGCTGGCGCTGTTTGCCGCCGCCCTGGTGTGCGGCTCCACCGACATCGCCACCATGGGTCAGCACATCATGACGGGCGCCATCGACGCGCCGGTCGCCGTGATCCTCGCCGGCATCGCCTTTGCGATCGCCTGCTACATGGAGCTCGGCAAGCTGCCGTTTGACCAGGCCGAGGCCGAGCAGGAGCTTCAGGAAGGCCCGCTCGCCGAGCTTTCCGGCCCGTCGCTCGCGATGGCCAAGCTCGCCATGTCCATGAAACAGGTCCTGGTCGTCGCTTGGTTCTGCGCGATCTTCGTCCCCTGGGGCGAGCCCGCGACCGTGGGCATCGCGGCCGTTCTGGGCGCGGTCATCTTCCTGGTGAAGTGCCTTATCGACTTTGTCGTATGTGGCGTGATCGAGAACTCTTG
This sequence comes from uncultured Collinsella sp., assembly GCA_902494765.1. GTDB lineage: Bacteria > Actinomycetota > Coriobacteriia > Coriobacteriales > Coriobacteriaceae > Collinsella. The sequence goes on along the minus strand of CABUUK010000025.1, from coordinate 22,199 downwards.
CTCGCGTTCGCGTTTTAAGGTGCTTGGCAATCAGACCTGGGCCGTCGTGGGCATCGCCGTTCTGGCGTTTGTCTTCGTGGTTGTCGGCGTGTAGGAGAAGGGAGAAACAATGTCATTTGCAGTCAGTCTGTCCCTTCTCGGCTTGGTCGCTATCGCGGCCCCGATGGTGGCCTCGGTGCTCGTCGCCCTGTTCCCCCGTCTGTACGCCAAGTGGTTCAGCGTTTTGGGTGCCGCCGTCTCGACGGTCTGCACCATCGCCCTCGCCGCGAATTTCGCTGGCGCCGGCATGCCCGACACGCAGGTCCCCCTGATTTCGTTTGGGCAGACCCTCGTTATGGGATTCACCTTCGATCGCATGAGCACGCTGCTCGCGCCCGCCTTTGTGGGTATCGGCCTGCTTGTCGTGATCTATTCGATTCCCTATATGAGCGAGAATAACCGTGAGCATCCCGACGCGCCGCGCCGTCGCTTCTATGCGTACCTTGCGACCTTCATCGGTGCCATGGCCGGCCTCGTGTACAGCTCGACCCTTTTGGGCCAGCTCGTGTTCTTCGAGATCACGGGTGCGTGCTCTTGGGGCCTCATTAGCTACTACATGACGCCTACGGCCAAGAAGGCCGGCATGAAGGCCCTGATCATCACGCATATCGGTGCGCTCGGCCTGTATCTGGGCGCTGCCATCGTGTTTGCCCACACCGGTACCTTCGCCATTACCGCGATTGCCGGTCTCGACGCCAAGCTCAAGGCTATCGTCCTTTTGCTCGTGCTGTTTGCGGCCTGGGCCAAGTCCGCACAGGTTCCCATGTACATGTGGCTGCCTTCGGCCATGGAGGCGCCGACGCCTGTTTCGGCCTACCTGCATGGCGCCTCGATGGTCAAGGTCGGCGTGTGCGTGTTCGCGCGTGCACTCGTCTCTGCCGGCGAGGTTCCCGAGATTGTGGGCTGGGTCGCCATTATCGACGCCATGGTCACCATGCTCTTTGGTTTCCTTATGTACCTGCCGCAAAAGGACATGAAGCGTCTGCTGGCCTTCTCCACGATCGCCCAGCTCTCCTATGTGTTCTTTGGTCTGGGCCTTTCGGTCTTTGGCAGCCAGCTGGCCTTTGATGGCGCCGTGTCCCACATCTTTAACCACGCTTTCGCCAAGACGCTGTTCTTCCTGATCGCCGGTTCGTTCTCCTTTACGCTCGGCACGCGTATGCTGCCCAAGCTTCGCGGCATCGTAAAGAAGTACCCGATCTCGGGCGTTGGCTTTGGTGTCGCCGCGCTCGCCATTGCCGGCGTGCCGCCCATGAACACGTTCTTCTCGAAGTTCCAGATCATCGCCGGCGGCTTCTCTGTGGGTGCCGGCAACGTCGCGATCCTGGTGCTCGTGTGCATCATGGTCGCCGAGACCGTCGCCACCTTTGCCTGGTTCCTTAAGTGGATGGGCTATTGCCTGCCCGGCGAGCCGAGCGAAGAGGTTGCTGCGGGAGCCCCGCTTCCCCGCGCGATGGCGTTCGTGTTCATCGTGCTCATCATCATGGTCATCGTCAGCGGCCCGCTTTCGGCCAGCTGGATCGGTTAGGAGGTAGAACGACATGGGTTATTCGATCGTCAACATCCTTGGCGGCCTTCTGATCGTCACGTCCACCATGGTGGTCGTCTCCAAGAATATCAAACATGCCATCCGCTGGCATGCGGTGCAGTCGCTGGTGCTCGTGGGGCTGCTCGCCACGCTCGGTGTCACCACCGGTGCGCAGGAGCTGCTTATGTGGGCTGGATCTGCCTTTATCACTAAGGTCGTCCTGGTCCCTTACATCCTCAACCGCGCGTACAAGAAGATGGGCGAGCCGAGCGACGCATCGCTCAAGGCCGGCCTTAAGCCCGCGTGGGCCATTTGTATCATCGCCGTGGAGGTCGCGATCTGCTTTGCCGTCGTGACGCAGATTAGCCTGCCCACGGCCGAAGTCGCAACGCCTGCGCTCGCTATTAGCTTCGCTCACTTCTTTGTGGGCCTCACCTGCATCATTTCGCAGCGCAACATCATGAAGCAGATCTTTGGATACTGCCTTATGGAAAACGGCAGCCATGTGACGCTCGCGCTTTTGGCCCCCACCGCTCCCGAGATCATCGAGATCGGTATTGCCACCGACGCCATTTTTGCCGTCATCATCATGTCCATCGTCGTGCGTCGCATTTGGGACGACTCCCACTCGCTCGATGCGCGCGACCTGTCCGAGCTGAGGGGGTAGTCCATGGAAACGTTGATTCTCGCCCTGCTCGCGACTCCTTTGGTGTTCTCGCTGGTCATGGCGTTTTTGCCCAAGAACACGTCCTATAACGTGTTTGCCGGTCTCAACCTGGTCTCCGTCGCAGCCGTTCTGGTGCTGTCGATTATGACGGCCGGTGACGTCCTTATGAGCGGCGACGCCGCGAGCGCTCTTGGCCTGTGGTTCCACCTCGATTTGCTGGGCGCCATCTTTGTGCTGCTCATCGGCTTTATCGGTTTTCTTACGGGGCTGTTCTCACTGCCCTATGTAAAGGCCGATATCGAGGAGGGCTCCATGCCCGCCGAGCGCGCCAAGCAGTATTTTGCGCTGTTTAGCCTGTTTGTGTTCACCATGCTGCTCGCGTGCCTGTCCAACAACATGATCCTCACGTGGGCCGCCGTGGAGGCAACCACGCTTTCCACCGTGTTCCTCGTGGGTATCTACAAGAACAAGACGGCCCTCGAGGCTTCTTGGAAGTATGCGATGGTCTGCACCGCCGGCGTGGCCTTTGGCCTGTTCGGTACGCTGCTGATCTACGCCAACGCCGCCGACGTGATTCCCAACGCCCACGAGGCCGCATTCCTGTCGTGCGTGCTGCCGTATGCCGACCAGTTCGACCCGACGCTCATGCGCCTCGCCTTTGCGTTTATCGTGATCGGCTTTGGCACCAAGGCCGGCCTGTTCCCCATGCACACTTGGCTGCCCGATGCCCACTCCCAGGCCCCGAGCCCTGTCTCGGCCCTGCTTTCGGGTGTGCTGCTTAAGTGCGCCATGCTTGTGATCATGCGCTTCTACGGCTTTACTATCCAAGCCGTGGGTGCCGAGTATCCGCAACTTTTGCTGTTGATCGTCGGCACGCTGTCCATTTTGGTGGCGGCACTTTCGATGTTCCGCCAGGACGACCTCAAGCGTCGCTTTGCGTACTCGTCTGTGGAGAACGTGGGCGTTATCGCCCTGTGCCTAGGTATCGGTGGCCCGCTGGGTATCGCCGCGGCCCTGCTGCACTGCGTGTTCCACGGCTTTACCAAGACGCTTGCCTTCTGCGTGTCCGGCAACATCCAGCACGCCTTTGGCACGCGTAGCCTGGCCAAGATCCAGGGCGTCGTCGAGGTTGCCCCCGCAACCGCCGCGCTCGCCATCCTGGCGCTGCTCGGTCTTGGCGCCTTCCCGCCCTTTGGCATGTTTATCTCCGAGTTCCTGACTTTTGTCGCCGGTGTTACCGCCGGTCCCATGTGGCTGGTCGTCGTGGTCGCCCTCGGTCTTACCGTGGCCATCTCCGCGCTCACCCGCATCGCACTCAAGTCGGTATTCGGCCATGCGCCCCAGGGCATGGATAAGCATGAGGCCCCGGCGCTCATGCTTATCCCCGAAATCATCCTGGCTGTCATGATCTTGTGGTTTGGCATCGCCACCCCGCTGCCTCTCGTGCACGGTGTGGAGACCGCGACCGGCATCGTGCTCGAGCAGAGCACCGAGGAGCTTCACGCGACGCCGATGTACCGCGCTGTGTTCGGTACCGAGACCGCTCAGAGCGAGGTGGAGTAACGAATGATTGAAACTGAGAACAAGGTGTATGCCCGTCGCTGCGAGAGCCATGTCGAGGCCCTGCGCCGCGCTGTTCCGGGCTGCATCGAGAAGGTCGAGTGGCAGTGCGAGGACCAGCTGACGATCACCGTCAAGCAGGACAAGCTGCCCGAGGCCGTCCACTACCTGTACTACGAGCGCTACGGCTGGATTCCCGTGATCATCGGCAACGATGAGCGCAGCCTGTGCGGCCGTTACGCCGTGTACTATGTCATCTCCATGGAGGGGGAGGATCCCGGTTGGGTGACCGTGCGCACCGAGGTCGATCCCGCCAAGATGACGTTCCCGTCCGTGACACCGTTCGTCCCCGCCTGTGTGTGGGGCGAGCGCGAGCTTCGCGACATGTTCGGCCTGATCCCCGAGGGTCTGCCCGACCGTCGTCGCCTGGTGCTGCCCGACGATTGGCCCAGCGGCCTGTACCCGCTGCGCAAGGACTCCATGGACTACCGCTTCCGTCCCGCTCCCGCGAGTGATATGGAAAACTACGAGTTCTTGGCCGATACCAAGGGCAAGGAGACGACGCTTGTCCCCATGGGCCCGTTGCACATTACCTCCGACGAGCCCGGCCACTTCCGCCTGTTCGTTGAGGGCGAGACGATCGTCGACGCCGACTACCGTCTGTTCTACGTGCACCGCGGCATGGAGAAGGTCGCCGAGACGCGCCTGAACTATGACGCCGTGACGTTCCTCGCCGACCGCATCTGCGGCATCTGCGGCTGCGCCCACTCGGTGGCCTATGCCGAGGCCGTCGAGCGCGCCCAGGGCATCCATGTCCCGCCGCGCGCCCAGTACATCCGCGCCATCATGCTCGAGGTCGAGCGTCTGCACTCGCATCTGCTCAACATTGGCCTGGCGTCGCACTACACGGGCTTCGACTCCGGCTTCCAGCAGTTCTTCCGCGTCCGCGAGAAGTCCATGGATCTGGCCGAGAAGCTCTCCGGTCACCGCAAGACCTACGGCCTCAACGTGATCGGCGGCGTGCGTCGCGACATTTTGGCCGAGCAGAAGCTTTCCACGCTCACGACCATCCACCAGCTGCGCTCCGAGGTTCAGGAACTCGTCGACGTCTTGCTCTCCACGCCCAACTTTATTGAGCGTACGAGTGGCATCGGCATCTTGGATCGCAAGATCGCACGCGACTTCTCGCCGGTCGGCCCGCTCATGCGTGGCTCGGGCTATGCCCGCGACGTGCGCTTTGACCATCCCTTCGACGGCTACGCCGATCCGGACGTCCAAAAGATGCACGCCGCCACGGCCGACACCTGCGATGCCTTCGGCCGTACCGCCGTTCGCATCCAGGAGGTCTATGATTCGATCGACATGATCGAGACCATGCTCGAGAACTGCCCGTCGGGCCCCATCCTCACCACGGATTGGGAGTACACCCCGCATAAGTACGCCATCGGCGCCACCGAGGCGCCGCGCGGCGAGGACGTGCACTGGGCCATGCTCGGCAACAACCAGAAGTGCTACCGCTGGCGCGCCAAGGCCGCCACGTACAGCAACTGGCCGGTCCTGCGCTACATGTTCCGCGGCAACACCGTGGGTGACGCTGCGTTGATCGTCGGCTCGCTCGACCCGTGCTACTCCTGCACCGACCGCGTGACGGTGACCGATGTCGCCGCCAAGCGCGACCACGTGCTCGACAAGGAGCAGTTCGAGAACGTCTGGCGCGACAAGTCGCCGCTTGCGGGCGAGGGCACCATGGCCGCTCCGCTCGATGAGGAGGCGCTCTAATATGCTGAAGCTTTGGAAGGTTAACGCCAAGGCCGGCGACGCGACGGTCAAGTACCCGTTTGCGCCGTTCCCCACCAACAAGGACATGCGCGGCAAGCCCGAGCACAATGCCGAGCTCTGCATCGCCTGCGGTGCCTGCGGCGTGGCGTGCCCGGCCGATGCCATTCGCATGGACACCGACCTTGCGGCCGATACCATCACCTGGTCGATCGACTACGGTCGCTGCATCTTTTGCGGCCGCTGTGAGGAAGCCTGCCCCATGGAGGCCATCAAGCTCACCGAGGAGTTTGAGCTGGCCGTCATGAGCAAGGACGACCTCACCAGCAAGAGCGTCTATACGCTCGAGCACTGCTCGCGCTGCGGCAAGCCGTTCGCCCCGCACAAGGAGATCGACTACGCCAAGCGCCTGCTGCAAAAGGCCGGCGGCATGGAGGCCAAGCAGGCCGCCCGTACCGTCGGTATGTGCCAGGAGTGCAAGCGCGAGCTCGACGCTCTGCGTGCCGCCTCGGCCGTCAAGACCGGCAATGCCGCCGGCATGGTCGCCAACGAGACGCCCACGTCCGGCGAGCCCCAAGGTCCCGGCATGGAGTATCTGGGCGGCCATGGTGTGAACCCGGAGTATATCGATCGCGAACTCAACCCCGATGCGCCCGAGATTCCCGCCGGTCCTGCACCGGTCGAGGGCATCATCATGGATTTTGATACGAAGGAGGAGTAACCATGGCCGAACCCACGCTTTTGCCCGAGCGGCTTCAGTACCGCCCGACCAAGATCGAGCTCGACGAGAGCATCGAGAAGGCCAAGGCGACCCTTCTTAAGAAGATCAAGCGCTCGGTGTACGCCTACCGTGTCGACTGCGGCGGCTGCAACGGCTGCGAGATCGAGATCTTCGGTTCCATCACGCCCGTCTTTGACGTCGAGCGTTTTGGCATCAAGGTCGTGCCCTCGCCCCGTCACGCCGATGTGCTGCTGTACACCGGCGCCGTGACGCGTGCCATGCGCATGCCGGCCCTGCGCGCCTTTGAGGCCGCACCCGATCCCAAGATCGTGGTGTCCTATGGCGCGTGCGGCTGCACCGGTGGCATCTTCTACGACAACTACTGCGTCTGGGGCGGCACGGACAAGATTCTGCCGGTCGATGTCTACATCCCCGGCTGCCCGCCCAGCCCCGCGCAGACCATCTACGGCTTTGCCATGGCACTTGGCTTGCTGGACCAAAAGCTCCATGCCGAGACCACGGTGGAGGCCGCCGGCGAGCAGGCCGATATCCTGCACCCCGGCGTGCCGTACAAGCTGCGCGTTGCCATCGAGCGCGAGGCTCGCGCCATGAGCGGCTACCGTTACGGCCGCGACCTGGCCAACGAGTTTATGGATACGCTCGAGGGTGCGCCCAAGGGCGATATCCGCGGTGCCATGGCGCTGCTCATCGACAAGCAGGACGATCCGCGCCGCGTCGAGGTGTACTCGGCGCTGCAGGATCTGGTGCTGGCCGGAGGTCGCTAGATGGAGCTCACGGACCGCTCTGGTTACTTTGCGGGCCCCGGCATGCTCGGCGGCTCTTTTGGCGATGCCTCGCGCGCAAGCGACGAGGCCGCCGAGGGCGTCGCCGACCCCTGCCTGGGCCATGCGCCCGACCAGGTGGTCTTCTATGAGCTCACGCGTAAGTTTGTGGAGACCGAGGAAGACGTTCCCCAGGAGGCCTGCGACGTGCTGTACTACACGCTCGCCGTGGGCCACCACACCGGCGTGCTCGACTGCTTTGAGCCGCGCCTGTCGGTGCCGGTGAACGTGTTCTATTCGCTCGTCGACGCGCTGCCGGAGGGGGAGGCCCGGACTAAGTTTGAGGCCATCCGCTCCTTTGGCGAGTGCCAGCTCGACAAGGCGGCGGTGCCGTCGCTGCTCGAGGCCTGCGATGCACTGCTCGACGAGCGCGGTTTTCGCGGTTCTGCCAAGGCCGGCATCTCGGTGTTCGATGACGACTTTGGCCTGCATGCCCAGCAGGTCGCGTTCTTAATGAAGTTTCGCGATCTGGTTGAGCGCGTGCGCGATGTGTCGGGCGTGTATCTGACGGGGAGGTTGCAGTAATGGGTCGCGTTGTGGATGGTCATGTGAACGGCGCCCCGTTTGCGGGTATCGTGCTCACGGCGGGAAGCGTGCTGCGTGCCGACGATGCCGCCGGCCCCGTGCTCTCCAAAAAGATGGAGGACACGCCCATCGCCGGTTGGTACACCATCGACGGTGGGCAAACGCCCGAGGACGACATCATCGAGGTCAAGCGCGAGCGTCCGCCGCGCCTGGTGTTGGTCGATGCCGCCGACATGGCGCTGCCCGTCGGCGCCATCCGCTTGCTCGACAAACGTGACGTGGCCCGCAAGTCGATGTTCACCACGCATTCGCTTCCCTTGTCGATTCTGATCGAAGAAATCGAGCAATCGTGCGAAGATATCGTCTTCATAGGGATTCAGCCGGGCGATACGGAGTTCTATAACCCCATGTCCCCGGAGGTCTTTGAGGCCGTCGACGCCGTGTATGACGCCGTGGCCGCCAACGACTTTTCCCACTTTGTCCGCTTGGGGCAGGAGCTATAGGAGCGCTTGTCCCTGCTGATTAGGAAAGAAGTGATTGACATGGCAGATTCCAAGGCAGAATATTCCGCTCCCGATTGCCTGGCGCCCGCCGCGATCGAGGCCAAGACCGAGGCCGCCGGCGTGACCAAGGCTAACCTGCCGGTCGCTAAGGCCTTTCTGTTGGCAATGTTCGCCGGCGCGTTTATCGCCTTCGGCGGCCTGTTCTTTACGGTGTTTTTGAGCGACAGCACGCTGGGCTGGGGTGCCCAGCGCGTCGTGGGCGGCCTGTGCTTTTGCCTGGGCCTGGTGCTGGTGCTGGTGTGCGGCGCTGAGCTGTTCACCGGCAATTCGCTTATGGTCTGCGCGCTCAAGAGCAAAAAGATCACCTTGGTCCAGATGCTTAAGGCATGGATCGTCGTGTGGGTCGGCAATTTTGTCGGTGCTCTGTTCATCGTCTTTTTGGTGTACATGGCCGGCATCTATAAGCTCAACGGCGAGGCGGTCGCCAACTCCATGGTGAGCGTCGCCGCCGGCAAGGTGACGGTCGACTGGGTGACGATCTTCTTCCGCGGCATCCTGTGCAACATCTTTGTGTGCCTGGCCGTGTGGATCGGTATCGCCGGCAAGACCGTGGTCGATAAGGTTGTGGGCATTTTGCTGCCCATCGCTGCCTTTGTGGCCTGCGGTTTTGAGCACTGCGTCGCCAACATGTACTTTTTGCCTATGGGCGCCGTGATGCATGCATGCGGTTACGGTGCCGACGTCGCCGGCGCCGATGCGCTCAACGCTGCGGGCATTGCGTTTAACCTGTCCGCCGCCACGCTGGGCAACATCGTGGGCGGCGCGGTTCTGGTCGCGCTCGGCTACTGGTTTGTCTACGCCAAGAAGTCCGAGGCGTAATAAGCCGGAATGACGTACGGGCCTCCCGAGGGGCGTTTGCCTTTTGGGAGGCTCTTCGTGTCTTGCTGCGGTAGATGCTGCGGGCTTTGCGTCGCGGCAGCTGGCGGCAGAGCTGTGGTGCGGTGGGGCCTGAACCCCTGAGCTGGAAGGAATAATCGAGATGGCATCGAGAACTATGCATGACGGTCGCTCCGTGGTGACGACATGCGGGGGATGCTATGCCGATTGCGCCTTTGCGGCCCATGTTGAGGATGGACGTGTGGTGGCCGAGTTGCCGGTGCCGGGGCATCCGTGCGCGGCGCGTGCCCTGTGCGCCCGCGGACGGCATCGCCTGGCAATGCCGTTTGACGAGCGTGACCGCATTGTGCACCCCATGCGACGCCGCCGGGATGGCTCGGGGTTCGATGCGATTACCTGGGACGAGGCGTTCGCGCAGATTGCCGAGCGTCTTTTGGGGATTGTTGACGAGTGCGGGCCTCGTGCACTGGGCATGACGCTCGGCGTGCCCTCGTTCGACCGGTACTGGGCGTATCGCTTTATGCATGCGCTGGGTTCGCCCAACGTGTACGGTGCCGACGGTGCCTGCGAGGTAAGCCGACTTACCGGTTGGGAACATAGCCTGGGTTATAGTCCCGCCTCCGACCTTGCGCATACCGACTGCATCATGTATTTGGGGCGATCCATTGTCGATTCGTCAACGATGGGGGCCGTTGATGCGCTCAACGATGCGCGCCGGCGTGGGGCGAAAATCATCGTGGTCGACCCTCGGCGCAGCGGCTCGGCTGCTATTGCCGATCGCTGGCTGCGCGTGCGCCCGGGCTGCGACTTGGCGCTGCTGTTGGGTATTGTCCACGTCTTGATTGCCGAGGACCTGTACGATCACGAGTTCGTGGACCGCTACACCACAGGCTTTGACGAGTTGGCGCAGGCGGCCCGTGCTTGGACGCCCGAGTGGGCGGAGTCGATGTGCGACGTGCCGGCCGCAGAGATTGTCGCGACGGCGCGCGATCTGGCTGCCGCCGCGCCTGCCGCCGTGGTGGATGCGGGCTTTCATGGTGGCATCGGTATCGCGTATGCCAATAGCACCCAGACCGCGCGCGCTATCTGCTTGGTCGATGTGCTGCTGGGCTGCATCGGGCATACGGGCGGCGCGCTCAATCCGCCCACGCCGCTTGTGTTGGGCGATTTGGACCCTGCGCGTTTCGCGACGCCGTCGATGCCGTGTGGGTCCAAGCTGGGGTCCGAGCGCTATCCACTGGTCGATCCGGTGCGCGGCCTGTGCACGACCATCGGCCAGTCGATTCTTGCCGGCGATTTGCGTGGACTCATCGTTTATGCCAGTAACCCCGGTGCGGGATACGGCAATGCACAGGCTTGGTTGGGTATTTTGCAGCAGCTCGACTTGCTCGTGACAATAGATATTCGCTGGTCCGAGACGGCGCGTGCTTCTGACTTTGTGCTGCCCGATGTGACGTATCTGGAGGCCGACCGCGGCGTGGGCACGGTCGTGGGTGTCAACGATTCGCGCGTGTTCTACCGCAACGCCGTGCTGCCTGTGCAGCATGACGACACACGTCCCGGTCGGGAGATTTTTGCCGGTCTGGCGCAGGCGTGTGGCGTGGGCGAGTACTTTCGGTTCACGTCTGATGATCTGGCAGCTGCCCGGGTGGAGCCTTTTGGGATTGATCTGGACGAGCTCAAGGAGCGCGGCTGGGCCGACACGGGTGTTTCGTTTCCGTCGCGTACGGGCGAGCCGGCGATTCCCTTGGGTGGCGGCAAAATTGCGCTGGCAAGTGACGTATGGGAACGAGCCAGCCTGGGTCGTGTACCCAACTGGATCGCTCCCATGGTGGAGCCTGGCCCGGGGATGTTTCGCCTCATTAGCGGCAATCGACCCTTTGAGTCGCATACCTCGCGCAGGCTCGCGGCCCAAGGTGCCGCCGAGGCTGGGTCGGACCTGGATGCCGTGCAGATGAATGCCGATGCCGCCGCTCGCATGGGTATTGCCGACGGCGAGATCGTCGAACTCGTGAGCGATATGGGCCGCGACCGCGTGCGCGTGGAGACGACGCCGTATCTGCATCCGGCGTGCATCTTCACCTCGGCCGCCCCCGGTGGGCGTACGTTTGACGCCGATGCCGGTGGCGCTCAGGCCCTGGGCGTCGGGCCGCTCGACCACACACCGCTGCGTTGGGACCCGTTGACGGGTGCCGCGCTCACCCAGGAAAACGCCGTTCGCTTGGAAAAGATTGTCGCGCGCGGGGATAATGACGAGTAATTGACTCAGCTGATGTATTTGACTGATCCACGTTTCTTTTGAAAGGCCGCACATGAGCGATAGCCAGAACATGTCCGATGAGGTGCGCGCACGCCTGCGCGCCATCCCTTCCGTCAACGAGCTGCTTGCCGAGTGGCCGGTGGTGAAGGCGGTGGGGGAGACCTGCGACGCGGTGGTGCATGCCGCCGTCACGGCCGAGCTCGACGAGGAGCGCGCCGCCATTCGCGCCGGTGCCGCCCCGCGCTCTAAGCGCGAGCTGGCATCGGCTATCGAGTGGCGTGCGCATCGCTCCGCGCTGCCGAGCCTGCGTCCCGCCGTCAACGCCACGGGTGTTGTTATCCATACAAATCTGGGTCGAGCCCCGCTCGCGGAGTCGGCCGCCAAGGCCGTGGCCGAGGTCGCACGCGGCTACAGCACGCTCGAGTACAGCGTGGACACCTGCTCGCGCGGGTCGCGCAAAGAGCATGCCGCGCAACTCATCCGCTCGCTTACCGGTGCCGAGGATGCGCTGGTCGTCAACAATAACGCGGCCGCCGTGCTGTTGGTGTTGGCAACCCATGCCGCGGGCAAGGAGGTCATCGTCAGCCGCGGCGAGCTTGTCGAGATTGGCGGCAGCTTCCGCATCCCCGATGTTATGGAGGCCTCGGGTGCCAAGCTCGTTGAGGTCGGGGCCACCAACCGCACGCATTTGAGCGACTACGAGCGCGCCATCACGCCCGATACGGCGATGATCCTCAAGGTCCATCCTTCCAACTATCGTATCGAGGGTTTCCACGAGGAGGTGGGTTCTCGGGAGCTTGCGGCGCTTGCTCACAAGCATGGCCTGCTGTTCTACGAGGACCAGGGGTCGGGCGCGCTTTTGCCCGATGACATCCTGGTGCGCGGCGGCGAGGAAACCACGCCGGCTTCGGTTTCGGCAGGGCTCGATCTGGTGTCGTGCTCGGGCGATAAGCTTCTCGGTGCCGCACAGGCGGGCATTATCATGGGTCGTCGCAATTTGGTCCAGGCCTGTGGGTCACATCCGCTTATGCGCGCCCTGCGCCCGGGCAAACTAGCTCTGTCGGCGCTCGAGGCCACGCTGCGTATCTACATGGACGGCGCCGATGTTGCCCATCGCGATATTCCGGTGCTCAGCATGCTTACGCTACCGCAGGCCCATTTGGAGCGACGTGCCCGCAAGCTGCGCGATCGTATGGTCGCCGGGCTCGATAAGGCTGGCTGCCCGTGCGCCGTGCAGGTGGAGATCGTCGAGGAATCGTCGACCCCCGGTGGCGGCTCGCTGCCTACCGTGGAGCTGCCCACGATGTGCGTGGCCGTCTACCCGGTCGACGGGCGCCTGTCCGTCGACGCGCTCAAGCGCTCGCTTGTCCAGGACTTCGACACGCCGGTCGTCACGCGAACTTCGCACGATCGCATTTTGTTTGACGTCCGTACGCTTGTGGGCGACCGCGATATCGAGACGGCGGCATCGACGCTTGCCGCATGCGTTGAGAAGGCGATTGCTCGATGAGTGAGGTTCAGGCGCTGGTGGAGTGTCCCGTTATCGTTGGCACGGCGGGCCACGTCGACCACGGTAAGTCGGCACTGATCGAGGCACTGACCGGCAAGAATCCCGACCGTCTGGAGGTTGAGCGCCGTCGCGGTATGACCGTGGAGCTGGGCTTTGGCGAGCTGGCGCTGCCGAGCGGCAAGATCGTTGGCCTGGTCGACGTGCCGGGCCACGCGCATTACTTGCGCGCCATGGTGCAGGGCGCCACGGGTATCGACGTGGGCGTGCTGGTGGTTTCGGCCGTCGAGGGCGTAATGCCGCAGACCCGCGAGCACGTGCATGTGCTGGAGCTGTTGGGCGTTACGCATATGGTGGTCGCGCTGACGATGTGCGACTTGGCCGATAGTGAAATGATTGAGCTGGCCGAGCTCGACGTGGACGATTTTCTTTCGGATACCGTGTTTGCCGACGCGCCGATCGTGCCTGTGTCGTCCAAGACCGGCGCGGGAATCGATGACCTGCTGGCTGCGCTCGACGAGCAGGTTGCCGCTTGCTGGGGCGCCTGCCGTGCCCGTGCCGAGCTCACCGATGCCGCACCGCGACTGCCCATCGACCGCTGCTTTACGATCAAGGGCGCCGGTACCGTGGTGACGGGTACGTTGCACGATGCGCCCGTCGCGGTGGGGGATGAGCTCGTCGCGCTGCCGTCGCGTACGGTCTGCCGTGTCCGCGGGATTCAGGTGCATGGCGATACGCCGCGCGCGCTGCCTGGGCAACGCGTGGCGCTCAACCTGGTTGGTGACGGTGTCGCGGCGCTTGACCGTGGCGAGATGCTGGGCGTGGCGGACCGCTTTGGTCAGACGTTGCGCTTTATGATGACGTTCACTTACTTGGGTCGCGAGGGAGCCAAGCCGCGTGTGCTCGAGTCGGGTGCGCGTGTGCACGTGATGGCAGGCACAGCCGAGGTTGTCGGTCGCATCATGTTCATGGAGGGCGAGGCCCCCATGGCGGTGGGCGAGACACGAGTGGTGCAGGTACGCTTGGAGGAACCGCTGCCGCTGCGCGCCGGCGACCATGCCGTGGTGCTGTCGTATTCGCCCGTTATGCTTATTGGCGGCGGACGTGTGCTGCTTTCGCGCTGCCGTCGCTCGCGCGAGCTTTCGGCGGGGGAGCGCGCACTGCTTGCGGCACTTGAGGCCGGCAATGCCGTTGCTGGTGTTGAGGCGTGGTTGGCGCTGCAGACGTTGCCGGTCGTGGCTGCCGACGTTGCCGCGGCGCTGGATCTTGTTTCCGGTGGGGCCGATGCCGCGCTGAAAGAGTTGGTGGCGCGAGGTGCTGTATACGAGCTTGCCGGCTCGGGCGATGCGCTGTATGTGAATGCCGCCCTGCTCGACGCTGCGATGGATTCACTGGCGGCGACCCTGTCAGCCATGCACGCGGCGGCTCCCAAGGAAACGGGCTTTACGCCTGGCGCCGTTGCCCATGCTGCGTGGCCTGCCGCTGATGAAGGCGTTGCCGCGGCCCTGATTGCCGAGGGCTGCTCCCGTGGCGTGTGCGCCGCCGAGGGCGCCGAGGTATTCGATCCGCATTCGGCCGCCGCGGCGGCACGCGTGGTGCGAGAGGCTTGCGAGCGCATCGTCGCGCTGCTTGACGAGGCTGGCCTGGATGCACCGGCGCTTCCCGAGGTGGGCGAACAGCTGCAGCTCGGTCGCGACACCATGACGCGTGCCCTGCGCGAGCTTTCGCTCAACCGCTCGATCGTTAAGGTCGAGCGCGACGTTGCCCTGTCCGCTGCCGCCGAGTCCCATGCGCGTGAGCTTGTCGCCGCCGCCATAGAGGCAGCCGGCGGCGCTGCCACCACGAGCGTGCTGCGCGAGGCCCTGGGTGTGTCGCGCAAACGCGCCATCAGCATCTTGGAGCACCTAGATGCCGTGCGCTTTACGGTGCTCGACAAGGATGCCGGCGGCCTGCGCTCCCTGCGCTAGATTGGCTGCTCGGTTTGGTAAAATACCGCCGCACTTGGGAACGGATGGGCTCCGGTGGGCTCCGCGGTCCTCAAAACCGTTGCGAGGCGTGCAAAACGTCTTGGATGTGTTCGATTCACATACGTTCCCGCCATACGCTACCAGCGCTTTTGTGCTCGCGGTCTTGCTGCGTGCCGCAAAGGCGCTGTTTTGTTTTTGCGTGGGTTTGCCGTGCCGCCCGCTTTATCGGCGACGGTATCTGGCTTCGTGTGTCGGGTTTCGAGCATGCCGATGGAGGTGTTTTGTCGTATGACTACCGTAAGACGTGCCGATCTTTCTTGTGTCGTCCAGGCGGGCGGGTTGTCGTCGCGCATGGGCTGCGATAAGGCGCGCATGGCGTTTTGCGGGGAGCCGCTCATCGAGCGCGTGCTGGGTCGGCTGGCGCCAGTTGCCGGCGAGTTGGTCGTGACGACTTCGCGTCCCAGCGAGCTTGCCTATCTTGAGGAGTTTATGTTTGATGGCCTGCGCCCCCGCGTGGTGATGGACGTCGACGGTCCCGCCGGTGCCATGCGCGGCATCGCGAGTTCGCTGACTGCGGCCCGGCTGCCTCTCGTTGCTATCGTCGCCTGTGATATGCCGTTTGTCTCTTCGGAGCTTATCGGTGCCCTTGCTGGCTGTGTCGAGGCCGAGGCGCTCGACGTGTGCGTGCCGCGCGAGGAGCGGGGGATTGAGCCGCTTTGCGCCGTCTGGCGCCGTGACGCGTGTGCGCCGGTTGCCCAAGAGCTGCTCGCCGGTGACCGTCAGCGAATCCGCTGCCTGATCGACCGGGTGAACGCCGGGTACTTGGACGAGCCTCAGATTGTCGCGGTCGCCGGCTCGACGCTCTGCTTCGAGAACGTCAATACGCCCGAGGAGTTTGCGGCGGCCGAGTTGCTCGCCTAGACGATTGGAGTTGCCATGTCTCACGATATTTGTCCCGACACGGGAGAACCTTGCACTTGCGACGGGTCCGAACCCTGTACCTGCGGTTGCGGTGGCTGTGGACATACTGCGGAAGAGGAAGCGGCCGCCGCGGCGTATCGCGATGCACACCGCGAAGGCCCGTCCGGTGATGCTCTCGACCATGAACGCAAGATCATCGTTTCGTTCGATAGCACCTTCGATGTGATGGAATGCGAGCAGCTGTGCCTTGCCGCCGGTGTGCCCGGGCGCATCATGCCGCTGCTCGGCTCCATCACCGCCGGCTGTGGGCTGTGCTGGGCCATGCCGTTCTCGGGCGATGCTCTCGCCGCCTTCCGCGCTGCCACCGAAGGCCGCATAACCCCTGCCGACTACCATCAGCTCGTCCTCTAACCACCAACATCACCACAAAGGTGCCTGTCCCCAATGTGGTGGCTTGGAACACGTGGACGAAACAGGTTTGAAACACGGGTTTTGCATGTCAGGCACTCAAAAACGCTTCTACCTGCATCGTAATCAAAACGAAACATCTGCTCGTCGGCTTATGCGTAACTTTGCTGCAACAGTGCGATATTATCCATACTCGATAAAGCTCGCGGCGCATGGGGCGCCTCGAACGATACTTTTCTTTTCCATCAATTGGAGGAAGCATGAGCTACACGCAGAAAGTTCTCGACGAGCTCAAGGCCCGCTATCCCGAGCAGCCTGAGTTCATCCAGGCCGCGACCGAGATCCTCGGCACCATCCAGCCGGCGCTCGACGCCCATCCCGAGTACGAGGAGGCCGCCCTGCTTGAGCGCCTCGTCGAGCCCGAGCGCATCGTCATGTTCCGTGTCCCCTGGGTCGACGACCAGGGCAAGGTCCAAGTCAACCGCGGCTACCGCGTCGAGTTCAACTCTGCCATTGGACCCTACAAGGGCGGCCTGCGCTTTAACCCGACGGTCACCCTGGGCATGCTCAAGTTCCTGGGTCTGGAGCAGATCCTCAAGAACAGCCTGACCACCCTTCCCATGGGCGGCGGCAAGGGCGGCTCCGACTTTGACCCCAAGGGCAAGTCCAACAACGAGATCATGCGCTTCTGCCAGTCCTTCATGACCGAGCTCTATCGCCACATTGGCCCCAACACCGACGTTCCCGCCGGCGACCTGGGCGTTGGCGGCCGCGAGGTTGCCTACCTGTTCGGTCAGTACAAGCGCCTGACCAACGAGTGGACTGGCGTTCTTACCGGCAAGGGCCTCTCCTTTGGCGGCTCGCTCGCCCGTACCGAGGCCACCGGCTACGGTCTGGCCTACTTTGTGGACGAGTACCTTAAGAGCCGCGACGACTCCTTCGAGGGCAAGAACGTCGTCGTTCACGGTTCCGGTAACGTCGCCATCTACGCGGTCCAGAAGGTCGCCCAGCTCGGCGGCAAGGTGCTGGCCTGCTCCGACACCCACGGCTGGGTCGAGGATCCCGACGGCATCGACTACACCGTGCTCGAGCATGTCTACAACAAGAAGCGCTCCGGCCACGACAAGGGCGTTACGCTCGCTATGTATGTCGACGAGAAGCCCAATGCCACGTGGCACGAGGGCGACGGCCGCGGCGTGTGGCAGCTTCCCTGCGATATCGCGCTGCCCTGCGCTCGCGAGAACACGCTGCTGCTCGAGGACGCCCAGGCACTCGTCGCCAACGGCTGCAAGGTGGTCGGCGAGGGCGCGAACATGCCCACGACCATCGAGGCCACGACCTACTTCCAGGAGCACGGCGTCGCCTTTATGCCCGGTAAGGCTGCCAACGCCGGCGGCGTGCTCGTGTCCGGCTTGGAGATGAGCCAGAACGCCGAGCACCTGTCCTGGACCTTCGAGGAGGTCGACGGCAAGCTCGAGCAGCTCATGCGCGGCATGTTCCACAACGTGGACGACACCGCCAAGGAGTACGGCGAGGAGGGCAATTTCGTCATGGGCGCAAACATCGCCGGCTTCCTGAAGGTCGCCGATGCCATGCTCGCCCAGGGCGTCTGCTAAATCTTCGCTCGATATAGCATGTGATGAGGCTCCCAGCCATTCCGGCTGGGAGCCTTTTCTATCCCGGAGGACTCCTCATAACTTGCGGTGATATACGGACTGTTTTGCGTTCCAGAACGGCTAATCAGTCCGTATATCACCGCAAGTTATGGATGGGTGGGTGGATTTTGTCCTAAAACGGTGTGCGGCCCCTCGTTTGGTACACTTAAAAGTACTGGACAAGTGAAGAGATGGGGGAGAACGTGCTCAAGTTCGGTACCTACGTCCGTGTTGGAAACGCGGCCGAAGCCTATGAGCTCTTACAGAAGAACCGCAACAACAAGATTGTGGGCGGCGGCATCTGGATGCGCCTGGGTTCGCGTCGCGTGGCGACGGCGATTGACCTTTCGGCCTGTGGACTCGATCAGATCGAGGAGACCGAGACCGAGTTTCGCATCGGCGCCATGTGCACCCTGCGCCAGCTCGAGCGCCATGTCGAGCTCAACGCGCTTGTCAACAACGTCTTTGAGTTCGCCGTCCACGACATCGTGGGCGTGCAGCTGCGCAATACCGCCACGGTGGGCGGCAGCATCTACGGCCGCTTTG
This sequence comes from uncultured Collinsella sp., assembly GCA_902494765.1. GTDB lineage: Bacteria > Actinomycetota > Coriobacteriia > Coriobacteriales > Coriobacteriaceae > Collinsella. Next base: position 3,877 of record CABUUK010000025.1, on the reverse strand, counting down.
GCTTCTCGGACGTGCTCTCGGCCTTTTTGGCGCTCGATTCCTATGTTGAGCTGACGGGCGCCGGCCGCGTGCCGCTCGCGGAGTTCGTGGACATGGGCTACGTACGTGACGTGATCGAGCGCGTCGTGGTCGTCAAGCACGATTACCGTGCGAGCTACGAGGCCGTGCGCAAGGCCGCGACCGACTTTCCCTCGCTGAACGTTACCGCCGCCTGGTGGGACGGCTCCTGGCACGTCACCGTGGGCGCCCGCCCGCTGCGCGCGACCTTGCTGCAGGGCGAGGCATCTGGCCTCACCAGCGAGCAGCCTTCCGAGGACGAGCTTCGCGCCCTTGCCGCATCCGTGCGTTCCCTGAGCTACGGCACCAACCTGTGGGGCTCGGCAGACTACCGCCGCCGTATCTCGGCCCCGTTGGCGATTCAGGCCGTGCGCCGCGCCGCCGGCATCGAGCTTTCGGCCGCGCTTGCCCGCGAGCTCGAGACCGTGCAGGTCCCCAAGTTTGCCACGGACGAGTATTCCTGCCGCCGCGTGCCCGGCGTCGATTCTAGCGAGGTGCGCTAATGGCTGCCAAACTCATCGATCTTTCCTTTACGCTCAACGGCCGCAAGGTCAAGGTTCAGATTGCCCCCGACACCATGCTCTTTTCGCTTCTGCGCGAGCAGGGTTGTGCGTCGGTGCGCTGTGCCTGCGAGACCACCAACTGCGGTTTGTGCACGGTGTGGCTCGACGGTGACCCGGTGCTGAGCTGCTCGGTTCCCGCCGCCCGTGTTGAGGGACACACCATCACCACGCTTGAGGGTCTTAAGGCCGAGTCCGAGGCACTGGCCCGCGCGATGGCTGCCGAAGGTGCCGAGCAGTGCGGTTTTTGCGCCCCCGGCCTTATCATGAACGTGCTGGCGCTTGCCCGCGCCGCCAAGGAGGACCCGAGCCTCGTCGCCACGCGCGAGGAGCTCTCTCGCCAGCTCGCCGGCAACCTCTGCCGTTGCAGCGGCTACGAGAGTCAGCTGCGCGCCATCGTCCGCTTTCTCAATGAGTCCGGCGTGCAGGTGGGCTTTGAGATGCCCGAACTGCCGGTCAATAACACCAGCTCCGATGGTGTCGCATACAAGCAGATTACCCACAAGCAGCCCAAGAAGGACTCGAAGGCACTGCTCGAGGGTCGTCCCGTCTACACGGGCGACCTGGTACCTGCCGGTGCGCTCATCGTCAAACTCAAGCGCAGCCCCTATGCCCGCGCCAAGATTCGCTCCATCGATACGTCGCGCGCACTGAAGGTGTCCGGCGTGGTGGGCGTCTACACCTACGAGGACGTGCCCCAGCGCCGCTTTACCATCGCCGGTCAGAGCTATCCGCAGCCGAGTCCCTACGACCGCCTGATTCTCGAGAACCTCGTGCGCTACCAAAACGAGGAGGTGGCGATTGTCGCCGCCGAGACCGAGGAGGCCGCCGACAAGGCACTCAAGCTCATCAAGGTCGACTACGAGGTGCTCGAGCCGCTGCTCGACTTTACCCAGGCGCTCGATAACGACATCGTGGTCCACCCCGAGGGCGACGTGACCTTTATGTTCCCGCAGGGCGGCGACGTGTCCCGCAACCTGGTGTGCAGCGGTACCAGCGATTTTGGCAACCTTGACAAGGCGTTCGCCCAGAGCGACATCGTGTTCACCCGCACCTACACCAGCCAGGCCACGCAGACCGCGCCCATGGAAACCTTCCGCGCCTTCGCGACGACCGACGCGTTTGGGCGTATCTCGGTGACCACCTCCACGCAGGTGCCCTTCCACGTGCGCCGCATGGTCGCACAGTCGCTCGATATCCCGCAGTCGCAGGTGCAGGTCATTAAGCCGCGCATCGGCGGCGGCTTTGGCTCCAAGCAGACGGGCTGCTGCGAGATCTTCGTGGCGTTCGTTACCCAGCAGACCGGCCGTCCGAGCTACTGCTGCTACACCCGCGAGGAGACCATCACCGCGGGCAACTCGCGCCACCAGATGCAGATGACCGTTAAGCTGGGCGCCATGAACGACGGCACCATCACGGCCATCGACCTGCATACGCTGTCCAACGCCGGCGCCTATGGCGAGCATGCCACCACGACGATCGGCCTTTCGGGCCACAAGAGCCTGCCCATCTACAACCACGTGAAGGCGAGCCGCTTTAGCTGGGACGCCGTCTACACCAATACCAACCGTGGCGGTGCGTATCGCGGCTACGGTGCCACCCAGGGCCAGTTTGCCGTGGAGAGCGCCGTCAACGAGCTCGCCGATATGCTGCACATGGACCCCGCCGACCTGCGCCTTAAGAACATCGTGCGCGAGGGCGAGATCATGCCGCAGTACTACAACGAGAAGCTCAACGCCTGCGCACTCGACCGCTGCCTGCTGCGCGCGATGGACATGATCGGCTGGCGCGACAAGCCGCTAGCCGTCGACCTGGGCGACCGCGTGCGTGCCCTTGGCTGCGCGCTCACCATGCAGGGCTCGGGCATCTCTAACGTGGACATCGCCGGCATCGACATGCGCTTGGAAGAGGACGGCTTCATTACCATCGGCACCGGCGCCACCGATAACGGCATGGGCGTCGACACGATCCTGGCGCAGATTGCCGCCGAGGAGCTGGGTGTGGAGAGCTCGCTGATCGTGGTGCGCGGCGTGGACACCGACGTGTCGCCGTTCGACGCCGGCTCGTACGCGAGCTCGGGCACGTACGTGACGGGCCTTGCCGCCAAGAACGCCGCGACCGAGCTGCGCGAGAAGATTTGCGCCAAGGCCGCCCAGATGTGGGATGTGGACGCCGCCGACGTGGTCTTCGATGGTCAGTACGTGCGCCTGTCCGACGAGCGTGCCGCGCGTGAGCAGAACCGCTACCTCACGCTGCGCGACTTTGCCAACCTGTGCGTCAAGAACATCGCGGGCGGCGACGCACTCACCTCGCATGCTTCTGCCTGCCTGCCCGTTTCGCCTCCGCCGTTTATGGCCGGCATTGCCGAGGTCGAGGTCGACAAGGCCACCGGCAAGGTGACCGTGGTGGATTACGCGGCGGCTGTGGACTGCGGCACCGTGATCAACGAGGCGCTCGCGCGCGTCCAGGCCGAGGGCGGCATTGCCCAGGGTATCGGCCACGCGCTCTACGAGATCGTCGAGCACGACGACCGCGGCCGCCTGCGCACCGGCAACTTTATGAGCTACAAGTTACCCACGCGCCTGGATATCGGCAGCATTCGCGTGGCCTTTGAGCCGAGCTACGAGCCGACGGGCCCGTTTGGCGCCAAGTCGATCGGCGAGGTCGTCATCAACACGCCGCTCGCCGCCGTGGCCTCGGCCGTGGCACACGCCACTGGACATCAGGTTCGCTCGCTGCCCATCACGCCCGAGAAGGCCCTGCTGGGGGAGTAGCGGGTCAGCGAACAAGTCGTACAAGTCGTAATTGGCGGGGCGGGGCAACTCGCCCCGCCTTTTGCACTCGTGGTGAGGTCGTGAGCCTGTAAAAGGTGTGCGTGCGCTTGCCGTTCGTATCTGCTATCATTCCTAGTCTGTGCGCTCATGCGGGCGTGGCGGAATTGGTAGACGCGCCAGATTTAGGTTCTGGTGGGATTCCCGTGAAGGTTCGAGTCCTTTCGCCCGCACCAACGCATCTGCGTCGGCTTCGGCCGTCGCGACTCTTTGTTGCATAAAGGTACCAGCACCTCAGATAAGCTGGGCAGTATGAGGAGGAACGTGTTGAACATCACCGCTTCTGACGTCAAGGACGCCAAGCTCACCGCTACGGTCACCATCCCGGCCGCCGACGTCGACGCCGCGATCAAGAAGGCCTACAAGGATACCGCCAAGAAGTACCGCTTCCCGGGCTTCCGCGCCGGTAAGGCTCCCCGTCCGGTCATC
>CABUUK010000024.1 GCA_902494765.1 uncultured Collinsella sp. | reverse complement strand
TATTACGAGCTCCTGTGCGAATTGGAGAGAGCGCTCCCGCAAACTGCCTCTTGACAACTTATAGGAGCGTCGGTTTTATTGAGTATTTGTTGCGATGTGCTCGGCATATCCAAATAAGTCTACTCACTTGCATCTAAGACGCACCAGATAGGCAAAAACCGCCGCAAAAAGGGGGCCGGTTCCCTTCGCGGCAGCCGTTAATACGCCGAGCTTGTTATCGTAAAAGCCAATCACGCGCCGAAACCACACTACAGTCTTTCGACTCATACGTTGAGTCCACGCGGGCCACAACATAGCGCGCATCTTTTGCAATGTCGATCTCATCGCATACAGTCTGTAGATGGCGGGCGTACTTATCGTGATACGTTCTGGATGATTTTATTTCGATAGCCTTGGGACTCCCCGAGTTTGTACAGTCGAGCAAATCGATTTCACGCTTGCTGTCGTCCCTATAGAAATACAGCTCGGGATTCTCGCCCACGTTGAGATGGCTCTTCGCCGTTTCGGAAACGATGAGGTTTTCGAAAACGGCCCCCAGATAAGGGCTCTCCAATAGTTGCTCCAGTGATCCAATTTTGAGCAAGTAGCAGAGCAGCCCCGTGTCGTAAAAATAGAGCTTGGGCGTTTTAGTTAGACGCTTCTTGGCATTTGCATAATAGGGCTGCAGCGAAAACGTCAGGTAGCTCTGCTCCAGAATGGACAACCAGCTTTTAATGGTCGATACGCTCACGCCCGTATCTCGAGAAAGCGAGGATATATTGATGAGGGCACCGACGCTCTGAGCAATTATGGACAGAAACTTATGAAACTCCGCCTTATTGCGCACATCAAGCAAGCCCACAACATCGCGCTCAACATAGGTATCGATATAGCTGGGAAAATAAACCGAGGACGGCATTCCGGCGGAACGCAGGCGAGGGTATCCCCCTTCGAGCGCGAACAAATCCACTTCCAGCTGCCCCTGCTGGCCCCTCTCCGCTTCTCGAAACGATAATGGCAGCAATTTTAAGATCCCGACTCGCCCGGCAAGAGACTGCCCGATGCTTTTCATCATCAAAAAGTTTTGCGAGCCTGTAAGGATGTATTGACCGGCGTCTCCCCGCTCATCCGAAACAACCTGGATCATTGAAAACAAATCCGGGGCGTATTGCGCCTCATCGATGATGAGTCCGCCCTTTCGGTTGCGGATAAAACTCACCGGATCCTCCAAGGCCGCGCGCCTCGTTTGAGGGTCCTCAAGCGTGACGTAGGAATAGTCGGGAAAGGCATGCCGAACCAGCGTAGACTTACCACTCTGCCTAGGCCCTGTCAACGACACAACAGGAAACCAGCCTGCCATGCGAATGAGCAACTCATGCAAATCCCTGTTAATGAACTCAGCCATATCAACGCCCCTTATTACGCTGTTACCATAATCGAATAGTTTCATTCTCCATAATCTTATAGTAGCGTTTACCATAATCTTATAGTAACCCAGTTCAAAAGCATTATTTATAGAGCCGAAATCTCAGACCCTAAATAACAAAAGCCACCACAATGGGGGCTGTCCCCATTGTGGTGGCTTGCAGGCGAGTTAACTTGTTCGACTATCGTACGCCAGCCATGTCCGAGCCTAGAGCGTGGCAAGGCGCTTGGACTCGTGCGCGGCGAGCGCAATGGAGATGATGCCAGTAATGGCATCGGCCACCACCAGGGCGATCCACACGCCCTCGACACCCATCATGTTGCCGAGGAGGTACATAAGCGGCACCGAGCAGATCACATAGCGAAGCAGGCCCGTAAACGTGGCGACACCCACCTTCTCGACCGCCTGGAAATACATCGACATGGTCATGGCAAGATAGCCCAGGGCAACAGCCAGGATGACAGTACGCGTGGCGTTGGCGGCAACCTCAACGAGCGCAGGATCGCTGCCGGCAAAGAAGGCGCACACCGGGGTGGCGGCAAGCCAGAGCGCGACGGTGACCAGCGCCAGCGTCACAACCTGGTACTTAAGCGTGCAGGAGAGCGTCTCCTTAAGGCGTGCCCAAGCCTTTGCGCCGGCGTTGAAGGCAGCGATGGGCTGCAGACCGTAGGAGAAGCACTGGGCAACCATCATGGTAATGTAGAGGATGTAGCCGTTGATCACGCCAAAGGCTGCGATGTAGAGCGAGCCCATGTCGCCGCCGAGCGAACCCAAAAGCGAGTTGGCAACGGTATTAAAGATAAAGGTCGCACCCTGGACCAGGAAGAACGGGAAGCCGATCTTGAAGATCTGGCCGCAGATGGCGAGGTCGAGCTTAAGGTCGGCCAGGCTAATCTGGAGCTGGGACTTTTTGCCCCCGATGAACCAGAAGATACCGATGGCCCAGATACCGATGGAAAGCCCGTAGTACACGCCGGCGCCCATAACGCCAAACTTGAGCACAAACGTGGAAAGCGCGAGCCAACAGATGGCGACGATGGCCGAAACGGTCATGAGGTTGGCCTGGATCTGAACCTTCTCGTCCACACGCATCACAGCGGTGATCATCTGGCCAATGACCGTGAGCGGCAGCAGCACGGCGAAGGTGCGCACGCCGGCAACGGTATCGGCCATGATGTCGGGCGTGGCGCCAAAGAATGTGCAGATGGGCTCGGTAAACACTGCCATCACCACAGCAAGCAGCACACTCACGATCGTGGTGAGCCAAAAGCCCTGGCTAAAAGCCTTGCTTGCGCCCTTGATGTCGCCGGCACCCAAAAGGTTGCCCACCACGGCGGGCACGCCGGTGCCAAACAGGTTGCCAAAGGCCAGGTTGATGTACTCGACCGACATAATGATCGAGACACATGCCAGGCCGTGGGCACCTAGGCCCCAACCCATCACGAGGCCCTCAAGGACCACCATGATGATCTGGGCGAGCATGCCCTGGCCGGTGACGATGGTGTACTTACGCACCAGACCGGGAATCGGTTGGGAGGCGAGCTCGCGCTCCTCCTCCACGGCAGCGGTTACTTCTTCTGCCATTGTTCTCCCCTTTCCTTGAGAGAGTAGTGCTGAATGGATGTCAGGCGGCTGACAACTGGCACCAAGCCGCCCAATCAAACGATGGCGCTATGCCTCAAAGACCACCTTGCCGGCGATCATCGTGAGGGCTGCGGTAGCCTCGAGCACCTCGGCCGGCTCGCAATCAAAGAGATTGCGGTCGAGCACGCAGATATCTGCCTGTTTGCCGCACGCGAGCGTGCCGATGCGGTCCTCGGCATGCATGGCGTAGGCGCTGCCATAGGTGTAGGCGCGCAGAGCCTCGGCCATGGTAATGCGCTCCTGGGGGAACCAGCCCTCAGGGTTGGAACCGTCCTCGAGCATGCGGAAGACCGCGCCGTACACCTCCTCCATGGGCTCCAAGCCCACAACGGGGAAGTCACTGCCCAGGTGCACCACGGCTCCGCTGGCAAGCAGGCTATGCAGGGGCCACGAAAGCGCGGCACGCTCGGGACCCACGGCTTCGTCCTTGGCAAGGTCAGCCATATCGAGCAGCATGTGCCACGGCTGCATGCCGGGGCAGACGCCGAGCTCGGCATAACGCGGCATATCCTCGGGTTGAACCGTCTCGTTGTGCTCCATGGAGTGGCGACAATCCCGCTTGCCATGCAAGCGCTCGCCCTCCTCAAAGCAATCGAGCACAAAACGCACCGAGCGATCGCCGATTGCATGGATGCGCGTGTCAACGCCCCATTCCTGCGCCCTCAGGATGGCAGCACGGATGCGCTCCGGCTCCTCCGCGGGCTCACCACAGGTGTCGGGTGCGTTGCTATAGGGTTCAAGCATCCAGGCGGTATGGTCGGAGCACACACCATCAAGGAACTGCTTAAAGCCGTGCCACTCCACCTGCGTACCCGGGAAGGCGTATTTCTCCTTGATCTGCTCGAGCGTCAAGGACTCGTTTTCGAACAGGTCGGTGTACAGGAACACGCGCAGCGGCAAGTCGCCCTTGGCATTAAGACCTGCCAACACCGCATACGGGTTTTCCATGCTCACAAACGTAGGATTGACCATGCCGACCGTAGTGATTCCCAGGGCATTGGCGCGCCGGGCGGTTTTTGCAAACGACGCGTCAACAACCTCGGGCGCTGGGTCGTAGACCTCGTCCATAAAGAAGGCGCCGGCGTTGTTGGAAAACACGCCCGTCAGATTGCCGTCGGCATCCTTAAGGATCTTGCCGCCTGCGGGATCGGGCGTCTGCGAAGTTACTCCCACCTTGTTGATGGCGCAGGTATTGGCACTAAAGGTATGCAAGTCAACCTGCTGCAGAAATACCGGGCGGTCGGAGATGTACTCATCGATCATCGCGGCCGTGGGCATCTCGGGGACATCCCACTGGAACTGGATAATCTGGCAGCCCAGAATCCACTCGTTATCGGGATGGTCGGCCGCAAACGCCACGACACGTTCCATCGCCATCTCAAAACTGGTGCAGTCGATGAGGTTGACGGCAAAATCGGGGTCGGTCATAAACGCGCCCTGGGCAAAATGCGTGTGCGAGTCGATCAGGCCGGGCATGACGAGCTGGTCGCCAAAGTCGCGCACCTCGGTATCGGAACCGATAAACGGTGCCAGGTGAGCATCGTCACCGCAGGCAACGATTTTATCGCCCCGCACGGCAACGCCGCCCTTAAACGGCTCGAGCCCATCGCCGGTAAAGACGGCGTCGCTCTTGATAACTACATCAGCCTTGTCCATGCGAGCCTCCTCAGGCATCTTTGGTTGTAACGCGGACGCACCGCCCGCGTGGGCACTCGGTTGGGAGCGTAGCGCTCCCGCATCGGCGCGTGCCTACAAGCCGTGCTCGGACGTCTGTCCCACGTCCGCGGCTTCGCGCTACACCCATTGATACACAGGGGCAAATCCGTGCCAAGGCCAGGGACCGCAAACGGTCAGTTTAAGCAGGTTTACACGCTTTACCTGCAGGTTTATTGTCTGAGATTATTACCGCTTCATTACGCCCAACGGTGTGGCCGCCCACACAGCAAGACCCGCATGCGAGGAAGAATGAGGCTAGGAACGCCAAAAGGTATCTATAAGGTCATCTCGGTTGGAGACGCCGCTTTTAACGTAGATGCGATGCAAGTGTGCCTTGACCGTGCCAGGGCTGATGACCAACTCGCTGGCGATGTTTTGGGCGTCGTTGCCCTTCAGCACCAGCGTGAGCACCTCCTGCTCGCGCCGTGACAGCTTATGGGCGTCGGCATAAATCACCACACGCGATGCGAGATCGTCCTCAGAGCTTGCGCTCTCGGCTGCCACGTCCTCATCGGCACGCGGATGACGGGCATACACACGCAGGATATGGCTAAACTGGCAAAAAGCTGAGCCGCGCATACCACGAGCAGTACGTTTTCGGAGATATTGCGCTCGGACAGATACCACAAAAAGAGGCCGATGACGGGGTTTTGGGAGTCGGGGCGGCAGAACAAGATCATGTAGGTGTCCTCGGCGATCACGCAAAACACAAGAACGAAGGCCACCTTCCAAAAGAGCTTTGAGCGGTCGAGGTCGAGTTTCTCAACACGCGTTGCTCTGTACCGGTAATGCCAGGCGGCATAGGCAAGACATCCTACATTACCCAGGTCACGCGTGAGCCAAAAGAGATACTGCTGCACCTCTCCGGCAGCGCCGCTGCGAGGCACCAGCAGCAATTGCAAGATTGAAAACGGCACGATAGCGAGTCCGAGCATGCGCGACGTCGGTCTTTTGCGCAAGCGCGCAAACATCCATAGCACCACGCAGGCATAGATGGCAATACCAAGCACGCAGCGCAGCAAGGGGTGCTGCAGCGGCTCGCTAAAGGTAACGGCGTAGTCGTATTTGAGCCGATTGTACTCGTCAAAAAAGATGACCGACATATCGAGCATATAGAGCAAAAAACCCGCCGCGGCCACGAGGCTGTCGCGACGGCGCGTCATGAGCCAAACCACCAATGCCACGGCACTGGTCACCAGAGCCACACCCATGATAATCGTGGTGTAGATATAGAACGCGAAACTCATGCCCGCCTCCCCTGTCTAGATGCTGTGAGGATGTTGACAGATTCTTTGCCGCAAGATTAGACTCACCGATTAAACGTACTGTATCGTTTAGATAAACAAGCTGTGTCTCACCGATGAAAGGAGATGCCATGACACCGATCGCTCCGCTCAAGATGCTCGTCGCGCCCGCCGCCAAGGCCATCACCCGACTCGGTTCTTCCATGACCTACGACAATGTCCCCTGCGCCGTTGAGGCGCGTTCGGACAGCTGCCCCTACCTGGGCCACGTCCCCTACTTTGCACCCAAGCTCGCATCTGATCCCGAGCAGCGTGAGCAGTAATCCAAGATGCATCTAGCACCGCACAACTCGCGGCGCTACTGTTTTGGTGCAAAGCGACCTGTCCCCCTTGCGCCAACGCCGGGATTGTCGATGCTGCGGCCGCGGCGCGATATGAGGCGCGAAACCTCGCCCAGCAACACGCCGATCACCACACCCATGAGGATCGGCAACTTTGACATCTCGGCGGGCGAGCTGTTAAGCGGCACGATTGTCGCAACAATCGAAAGCACGAGTTCTACCACCGGCACCGCAAGCGCTACCGCAAGCACCTTGCCCTCGAAGGGCGCGCGAAACACACGCGGGCGGTCGTCGTATTTACGCAGGCGCCAAAACGCCGGGAACATCGGGATATAGCTCATGAGCAGAAAGACGACGTTCATCGAGAAGAAGACCCAAAAGACGTCGGAACCTTCACCCAGCGGAATCTGAAGTAGCAGCACCAAGCTGGCAAAACAACCGTTAATGAGTGCCGAGCCGTTGGGCATGCCGGTCTTCTTGGACACCAGCGCAAAGGGACGCGGCATGTTGCCATGGCGCGCGGCATAGCTCGCCACGTTGTTGACGCCAAAGCTCCAACAGATCATGTTGGCAAACAGCGTTACCAGAAAGGCCACGCCCACGACCATCGTCAGCGGGTGAGCGCGCCCCACCATGGCGGCAACCGCGTCCACAATGCCCGAATCGAGTGAAAGCTGCTCGGTGGGAACCGCGGCTCCAATACCGATGCCACAGATAATGTAGATCGCCGCGATGGCAACGCCACCGGCGATAACCGCCTTGGGGATATCGCGCGATGGGTTCTTCATCGTGCTGGCAAAGGTCGCGACCACCTCAAAGCCCATAAAGTTGAATAGGATGATTGAAAGATACGTCAGTGAGTTAGTGTCTCCCAGATCGGGGACAAATGTCTTAAACGACATATCGTTGGCAAAGCCGTTGTTGCAGGCAAACCAGATGCCGATGATTCCCACCACGGCGGTAATGAGCACCTTGATGACGGCGCCGCCATCCATGACCCAATCGGCCTCGGCCACCGGCTGCATTGCCATGACCGTGACGCCCCACACAAAGGCAAGCTCGATGGCAATTCGGACCCCAAGCGAAAATTCGATGCCCCATACCGCATTGATGACACTGGGGAACATGCAGGCGATACTTGCCACCCACAGTGGAAAGTTGACCCAATAGCACCAGGAGCAGCGTGCACCCCAACGGTCTCCCAAGCCCAGGCGAACCCAGTCGTACAGGCCGCCCTCGGAATCGAACGCCGTACCGAGCTCGGCCACCACCAGGCCATAGGGAAGCAAAAACGTAATGATAAGGAAGATCCACCAGAAGAACTGCACGTTACCCATGGCAGATGCCGGAGCAGCCGCCTCGATGGTAAAGACAACGCAGATAACCGAGAGGATGACCTCGAACAGGGAGAACTTTTTACCTGCCATGGCACGCTTCCCCTACAGCAAAAAGGATGGCATCTGTACCGAAGGCGCAGCCCAAGGTAGGGTTGCAGGCCGCGTCACCGGTGCAGGTGCCATCCCAAAGAGAAGAGAGGATGCAATTGTTGGACCAACGCTCGCGGAACAGGCGCGTGTAGATAACGATACACTGGTACATAGATACTCCGATCAAAACGGCCGCGATTGCGACCGGAATCTTTTGGCAATTGAAGACGCGTCTGACCTGGGATATTCAAGCGAACAATTGGCCTAACCCGCAATAAATCCCAGATCAGACGCGTACTCAATCAAAGAGGCGGGCACTCCGAAGTGGAGGCAACGGAGTGCCCAAAGAAAAACCCAGCCGACCAAGACATCGAATAAACCGACCATCAATGCCCCGAGATGGTCACGGTGCGATTCACCGACTGTCCGATTGATCGGCTGGGTTTCTGAGGTGCGGCAGATTGCCCTGAAAGAGGAGGGCATAGACCTTAAGGGTCATGCCCGACGATTGAAGGGCAAGGTGCCGTGCCTCGGGAAGACAGACAATTACGCGGACGGCTCCTGCTGAGTAATGCAGTGGATGTTGCCGCCACCGAAGACGACCTGCTCGGACTGAACGCCGACGCACTTGTAGACGCCCTCGCCCCAGACCTCGTCGTAGATCTTCTGGAGCGTGTCGACGGCCAGCTGGTCGTTCTCGTCGCCGTACTGCGGGACGATAACGCCGTGGTTGGTCACGAGGTAGTTCATGTAGGAGGCGATCAGCGGCTCGTCGGGGACGCGCGGCTCGGCGTTCTCGTCGGCGTCGATGGTGTCGCAGGAAGCCTGGTCCATGAACAGCGGGTTCACGGGCATGCAGAGCTTGTAGACCTTCATCTTGCGGCCCTTGGCGTCGACGGCGTTGGAGAGGGTCTCGTAGGCAGCGTGGCACTGCTCGTAGAACGGATACTCGGGATCGTCGGTCCAAATGCAGGCCATGACGCCCGGCGCGATGAACGTGGCGACGTCGTCGATGTGGCCGTTGGTCTCCTCGGGGTCGATGCCCTCCTTGACCCAGATGACCTTCTCGACACCCAGGTAATCCTTGAGGTGTTCGTCCATGTAGGCGCGAAGCTCCTCGCTCCAGGGCTCAAACTTCTTGCGGTACTTGGGCCAGATGGACTCGGGATCCTCTTCCTCCTCCAGAACCGCAGAGCAGGTGCGGCCCGGGGAAAGCAGGCACTGGTCGGTCACGACAAGGGTGCCCTCGCCGTCGACGGTGATGGAGCCGCCCTCGAGGATCATGTCGTCGGGACGATAGCGGCGGCAGCCGGAGAGCTCAGCCATCTTGAGGGCGATCTGCTCGTCCTTGTCCCACGGGAAGTACAGGCCGTCGACGAGGCCGCCGTAGGCGTTGAAGTGCCAGTGGTTGGCGCGCTTCTCGCCCTTGCCGTTGATGACGTAGGTGGCGGCAGTGTCGCGGAACCAGGCGTCGTCGGTGGTCATCTCGATGACGGTGACGTTCTCGTCGTTCTCGAAGACGGCCTTGCAGTTGGCGTAGTCGACCTGGTTGGCGCACATATAGACCGGGGTGAACTCGGAGATGGCGCGGGCGATGGCGGCATACTGCTTCTGGGCCGGCTTGGCGCCGTGGGCCCAGGTGTCGGTGCGGTGGGGCCAGCCCATCCACACGCGATCCTGCGGGGCGAACTCGGCGGGCATGAAGAAGCCGTCGGCCTTGGGGGTGGACTCGGACTCGGTGATCGTACGCATAAGATTTCCTCCAAATCGAACGATCGCTTGCTGCGGGCGGGTTACCCGCAGCCTAAAACCAAGAGATGGTAGGCGCCCGTTCCCCGGCAAAGGTCGGGGCGCCCGGTGCCGGTTTTCACGGAATCGCACCGGCAAGCGACGACGTAACCAAGTGCGCGGAGACAAAACGCACGAAGGATACGGAAGAGAGATTGGGGTGGGCGGTGGTTACCGGAGCTATCGCTCACACCCACCCCGGGGGAATGGTTAGCAAACCTGTCGCTTGGACACGCCTCCGAAGAGACTAGAGTGCCCGGAGTCGGGAGCGACAAGCCCGACGAAGCGCGCGTTGGTACACGAGGAGGGTTGGAGCCCCAGAACCGGGTGCTCTAGTTCTCCTCGGCCTCGGCGGCCTCCTCAGCGAGACGCTGGGCTGCGAGCTCAGGGGTCAGACCCTTGTACTCGGTCTCGCGGCCCTTAGCGCTGACGACGCGGACGACCTCGCCGATGAGCACGAGCACGATGAAGATAACGATCATCGGGACCTTGTCGCCAATTTCAGCAGCGGAGAACGGGATCAGCGTGGCAACGATGGCAAGAACCAGCTCGATGCAGGGGATGGCCAGCATGACCTTCATCATGGCGCCCTTAAACGGGAACGTGAAGATGCGCTCACGGTTGGGGTCGTTCTTACGAAGGTTGAGGAACGCCGGGAACATCGGGATGTAGGTCAACAGCAGGAAGACGACAGAGGTGCCAAAGAGCATCCAGAAGACACCGTTGGAGATGGCGTCGATGGGAACGAGCTGCAGGCACAGCACCAGGGAGGCAACGACAGCGTTGACCAGGTTGGCGCCGTTGGGCATGTCGTCATCCGAGATCATCGAGGCGAAGACCTTGGGCATGTTGCCGTGCTCGGCAGCGTAGCGAGCAACGGAGTTAACGCCGAAGGACCAAGCGGCCATGTTGGCGAACAGGGTGATCAGGAAGGCGATGCAGATGACCTTAAAGATCATGGAGTCGCCCACCATGGTCTGGACTGCGACGATCATGCCGTAGTCGGGATCGATGGAGTCGGCCGGCACGGCGGCGCCGATGCCAAAGCCAGCGAACAGGTAGATCACGGCGATGGACAGGCCACCGACGATGATAGCCTTGGGGATATCGCGAGCGGGATCGGCCATGTCGTCGGTCATGGTGCAGATGACCTCGAAGCCCATGAAGTTAAAGATGATGATCGACAGGTAGCCGAGAGCGTTGGTGTTGGTGAGCTCGGGCAGGAAGGTGGCAGCGGACATGTCGTTCGCAAAACCGTTCTCCATGGCATACCAAATGCCCAAAGCGCCAACGATAACGGCAACGGCGACCTTGATGATGGCGCCACCGTTAAGGACCCACTCGGAGTCGGCCGCCTTGGAGCGGCCCATGAGGTAGACGATCCACACAAAGGCAAGATCGATACCCATCTTGGCGATCAAGTTGAACTCGACGCCAAAGACCATGCCCAAAATGTCGGGGAACATGGTAGCCAGCGAGGCGATCCACAGCGGGTAGTTGACCCAGTAGTAGTACGAGATGCGGGCGCCCCATTTGTCGCCCAGGCCATCGCGTACCCAGTCGTAAATGCCGCCCTCGCCGTCATAGGTGGTACCGAGCTCGGCGACAACCATGCCGTAGGGAAGCAGGAAGGTCAGGATCAGGAAGATCCACCAGAAGAACTGCTGGTTGCCAATGGCAGCAGCAGGAGCGGCGGCCTCGCAAACGAAGACGACGCAGATGATGGTCGAAATGACCGTCAAGAAGGAAAGCTTTTTCTTTCCGTCGCTCATGATGAGCTCCTTCGCTCAGTCTTGGACAGATCCGAGGCCCTAAGGTATTAAGGCAATTGCTTGGGCCTCGGTGAGCGGGCGACAGGAGACGAGCATCCGCCGCCCGCAAACGTGCTTTTAGAAGCCTTGAGGCTTAGAGCTGCTCGAGAGCCTCGAGAGCGGCGTGGAGCTCAGCCTTGGCGGAGTACTCGACACCCTCGTCGTTGAGCGGGGTGCGCTTGCCCAGGGCGGCAAGGAGAGCACGGATGGAGTGCTTGCGGTTCTCGGCCTCGACCCAGCACAGGGAGCGCTCGGGATCGTCCATGACTTCGTCGACGACCTCCTCGTTGCGGGTGGCCGGCAGGCAGTGCATGAACTTGGAGTTGGGGCCGGCAAAGTTCATCATGTCCATGGTGACCTGATACTTGGGATAGAACACGTCCATGTAGTTCTCGCCCGAGACCTCCTCGTCGTACAGGCCATACCACACGTCGGTGTAGATGAAGTCGGCGCCCTTGATGCACTCGATGTCGTCGGAGATGACGACAGAGCCGCCGGAGACCTTGCAGTTCTCCTCGGCGATGGCCATCATCTGCTTGCCGAACTCGGCGCGCTCCTCGACGGTGCCAACGTGCAGGCCGCCGTCGGGGATCTGGTGGCCCTTAGGTCCAAACTGGACAAACTTCATGCCGACCTTGGAGGCGATGAACATGAGGGAGACGCAGACCTGGGTGGCGTCGCCGATGAAGGCCAGGGTGCAGTCCTCGATCTTCTTGCCCTCGGGGAGGTTCTCGAGCATGGTCATGAGGTCGCCCATCTCCTGCGTGGGATGGTTGAACTCGGACATGCCGTTGATGACGGGCACAGCGGAGCCCTCGGCGAGGCCGACGACGTCCTTGTGACGGTCAACGCGAGCCATCATGATGTCGAGCAGCGAGCCCATAACGCGAGCGGTGTCGCCCAGGGACTCGTGACCGCCGAGCTGGATGGTGCCAGGGCCATAGAACTGAGCATGGCCGCCGAGGTCGGTCATAGCGGTCTCGAAGGAAAGACGAGTGCGGGTGGAGACCTGCTGGAAGATCATGCCAAGGCTCTTGTTGCGGAGCAGGTGCGGATAATAACCGTCAACCTTGATGGCCTTCTTCATTGCCAGACCAAGATCCTCGATAGCCAGGATCTGCTCTTTGGTGAAGTCGTTGGTGTCGATGAAATCCTTAGGCAGTGCCATGTCGATTTCCTTTCCGCCGGTCTTGCCGACTATTACTATGAGGCGCTCGAACATCACGCCTCGTGTTGACAAGACCATCATTCACCCGTATGCAATTTTTACCTAGTTTATTCGGGATTAAAGACCGTTCACGGAGTTACACCCCCTCTAAACCAATATAAACCCGCAGGTCAAGAGTTTACAGGGGGTTTACCATCTAGAACCGCGAACGGTATACGGCTATGCTGTATCTTGGCGCCTAATCCGCAATGAAACGAAGGGTTGAGACGTCTATATCCCACAAGGTATACAGAGCTCGGCCATAGAATAAATGAGATGGGACGGTGACAGATGAACACCCTGATGTTCTTCTATACCCTAGCGATACTCGTGATCTGTATTGTGACGGCGGTGCTCTCGCTTGCCGCCTATGCCTCGTCTCGTCGACGCTTCTTTATCTATGGCAGCGGCGTATTTATCTGCTATGCCATCGAGATGACCGAGATTTTCTTTTTTGAATACACGCTGCAAAACCAGAGTTTTCCAGCCAGCGACTATTACTCAATTACCATGCCTGTGTTGCGGACCTTTGTGGCGACCGCTTCGCAGGCTTTTATTTGGCTCATTGCCATGGATTTGCTCGACAAGCATTCAAAAAAGCAGTTTGTCATTCCCGTCGCAACGTTCTTGCTGAGCGAGCTGCTGATTATCGTCGCTGTCCCCTACGGCCCCATTCATCAATGGCTCTACTACACGATGCGTCAGGTATTCCTTGTTTTCGTGGGGCAATATATCTTTTGGACGGCACGCAAGAGCACGCAAGTCGAGCTGAAGGCACGCGTTAACAACCAACGAAAGCACCTGATTATCGGCGCTATTCTGGTCGGTTGCATCGTTGCCGAGGATTTCTACAACATTCTGATTGTCCCCATGAGTCTGGCGCCCTCTTGGCTGCAACTATATCTGTCCGAGCGCAACTTTAGCGAAAACGTCTTTGCCTGCTACTTTGCGATTCTGCTGATCATCTACTCCTACCACGTGCTTTCAATCCGCATGCAGGAGGCGCCCGAGGAAAAGAACGACAGCGATCTTGATCGACACATCGAAGAGCAGATGCCCTTCTATCGCAACGCCTACAAGCTCTCCAACCGTGAGACCGAAGTTATGCGTCTGGTCGTACTGGGCAAATCGAACCAAGAGATCGCTGACGAGCTATTCCTTGCCGTGGGCACCGTCAAGACCCACATCCACAACATCCTGGTCAAAACCGAACAGCAAAACCGCACGACGCTCATCCTCCACTTTTGGAAGCGATAACCTGCCAAAAAGGGACAGGTTTATTTTGGCAGGTTTTATCTGGGCAAACGCCAAAAACCGCCGCGAGGGAGCTACTTTCCCTCGCGGCGGTTTTCTAGCAGTAAAACCAAGTGAGTAGGCTTTTGGCGGGATGCCGAGCACACCTCAAAACGCCACAGCCCTGACCTGCGATTTTATTGAGCACTTGCCGCGATGTGCTCGGCAGATCCAAAAAAGTCTACTCACTTGCATCTGAGATGCTCTAGATACGCAAAATACCGCCGCGAAGGGAGCTGGACTCCCTTCGCGGCGGTTATTCGCTCTGATTTTGCGACGGTTTTGCCCGCTTGTTACTCGCTGTAGCGGGTGGCGATGGCGGCTTGTACCATGCCGGCGCTCATGAGGTACGTTACCAAGAAGTAGCCACCGTATGCTGCCAGGAAGATTGCGCAGGTGAGGCCCACGGTGCCGCCGATGCTCATATTTCCGAAAATGCTCACCAGCTCGATGATCACCTTAAGTGCCACAAAGGAGTGCGCCAAGCCCACTGCCAGCGGGAACAGGAAGAATACCGCTTGCTGCGCCATCACCGAATGGCGAATCTGGCGGTCCTCACAGCCGATCTGTGCCAGTACACGATAGCTGCGGCTGCCGTCGGCCACGTTGGAGAGTTGCTGGATCGACAGAATCGCCGCGCATGCAACGACCAATACAAAGCCGATGTAAATGGCTAGGTAGCTAACAAGACCGTTCATTTGCGCTGCCTGCGTGTACATCTCGGAGCGTGTGATAAAGATTCCCCACGACCCCGGCTCTTTGCCGTCAACGAGCAGATTGTCGAGCAGAGTGTATTTAATGCTCTCATCTGCCTCGGTCGTATCCATCCCCTGTTTGTAGTTAACGAGCAGGCTACTGGAATACGGCTGCAGATTAAGCTGGGACAACAGCTCGTCGGCAACGACGACGGTACCCGGATTACTGCCCATCGCCGAGTTGGCGATGGCCGCCGTATCTTCGTCCGACTTATCGGTTGCGGGCTTGAGCGTATGCCCGCCCAAGGTAAGGGCATGGCCGCCAGCCATATACTTGGTGTACAGGTCGACCAGCTCGCCGCCCATATCGCATGTGAGCAGATACTGGTCGTGACCGATGTGCACCGGCTCCTCGCCCATCATCTGACGCAGTTTGTTGTACTGGCTCGCCGGCGTCACAAACAGACCCATCGTATCGGCATTGCTACCCCCGAACGCCTTGGGAAGCTTTTCGCCCATGGTCTTGCACATTTCACTTGGGGTCACCGAAGGATTCGAGCCGCCAAATGGGTAACTCAGATACGAATCGATCTGCACATGCTCACCGGCAACATCGGCGATATCGACCTTCTTGCCGGTCTCGTCGTTGTTGTCCGCCGACTTGCCCTTGCCGTGCCATGCAGGGTACAAATCGACCGTTGTATCGGCCAACACCATGCGATCGGCCTCAGACGGATTGACATACCCTTTGTACCCTTTGTAGTAGTCGAGCGTATCGGGCGTGTAATAGACATACGTCTGAGACACGTCAACAGGGTTATAGCGCTCCAGGTTTTCATTCATCACGTTGGCAATTGACATACCGCACGTCACCGAGGTGATGGCCAAAAACAGGAGCATCGCGATGACGCCCATCGAAAAGCACACCGTATTAACCTTCGCCGCAAGCTGGCGCACGGTAAACATGTTGAGGCCGCGCCAATACACGCCGCGCAGGCTCTGCAGCAGCTTGATGAGCATGCCCGAGAGTCCCCAGAACAGGGCAAAGGTGCCCACGGTAACCATAGCGGTCGTAATACCAAACTGGTTCATGGCCTCTTGCAGCTTGCTGTCCGTCGCGGTTAGCGGGAACCCATCACGTAGCAGACGGTAATAGGCCACGCCCACCAGCACCGCGCCCACGACAAAGATGGCAATCGCTATCCAGGGGTTGCGTGTCTTGATGCTCTCGTTGCGACGCTCGGCACCCATAAGCTCGATGAGTTTGGTGCGACGCACGGCGCGAAGGTTCAGCAGTAGCGTGAGCACAAACATTACGAGCATGCAGACAAGGGTCAGATTGAACGCATGCATCGAGAAAAAGAAGTGGAAATTGGCGATCTGTGTCTTAAAGAGCGAGGCCGTAAAGAACGTCATGAGCTGGGAGAGTCCCACACCCAGCACAATGCCGGCGACAAAGGCCACCACCGAGACAATCACCGTCTCGAGCGCCATGATAGTGGCGACGCGCCCGCGCCCCATGCCGAGCACCTGGTACAGGCCAAACTCCTTCTTGCGGCGTTTCATGATGAAGTTATTGGCATACACCATTAAAAAGGCCATGACACCGGCCAAAAAGTACGTCAGGTCGCTGAGCATGCTGCCCATAACCTGCGCCAAGCCCTCTTCATCGATTCCGGCGATGTCGACCTGCATCGAGATGGTGTTAAAAGCATAGAAGACCGTGACGCCCAGGGTGAGCGTCAAAAGGTAGACGAGGTAGTCGCGGCCGGCGCGGCGGACGTTGCCCCAAGCGAGTTTACAGAGCATCGGAGCCCTCACCGCCCATCATGGCAACGACCTCCATAATGCGGTCGAAGAACTCTCGGCGGTCGGTGTCGCCGCGGCGCAGCTCGGTGAAGATCTTGCCGTCGCGAATGAACAGCACACGGCTCGTGTAGCTGGCGGCAAAGCTGTCGTGCGTGACCATGAGCACGGTGGCGCGTAGGCGGCGGTTAAGGGCCTCCAGGCTCTCGAGCAGCAGGCGAGCGCTCTTGGAATCGAGGGCGCCGGTGGGCTCGTCGGCCATGATCATGGTGGGGTCGGTAACGAGCGCGCGAGCCGCGGCAACGCGCTGCTGCTGACCGCCGGACATCTGGTAGGGATACTTGTCGAGCACCTGACTGATAGACAGGCGCGCTGCCACATCCTGCACGCGGGTCGAGATCTCTGCCGAGTTTGTGCGGGCGATGGTGAGCGGCAGAGCGATGTTCTCGCGTGCCGTGAGCGTATCGAGCAGGTTGGAGTCCTGAAAGATAAAGCCCAGCTCCTCGCGGCGGAACTGCGAGAGCTTGGCCTGCTTCATGCGCGTCACGTCCTGCCCGTTGATGCGGATCGTGCCACTTGTGGCGCTATCGATGGTCGACACGCAGTTGAGCAACGTCGACTTGCCCGAGCCCGAAGCGCCCATGATGCCAACGAACTCGCCGCGGTTGACGGTAAAGCTGACGTCGTTGAGCGCGCGGGTCAAGTTGCCCAACGCGCCGTATACCTTTTCGAGATGCGCGACCTCCAGTACCGGGGTCGCCATGTGCGTGGTTTGCATACCGAGTCCTTTCTTGCGATTAGTCTACGGCATCTATAGTCGCAAGAAGACGAGTCGGCTACCATCGATATGGCTTACGCTTGCCTTACCGTTGTGTAAGGTACGGGTAGCCAGCCTGCCACGTGTTGATATTGAGAGAGGACTCCTGTTGAAGACTGTTCATGTTGCCGCTGGGATCATTCGCAAGGAAGGATCTGATGAGCTGCTTGCCGTGCAGCGCGGCTATGGCGACATGCAGGGACTTTGGGAATTCCCCGGCGGCAAGCTCATGCGCGGCGAGACGCCCGAGGACGCCGTACGCCGCGAGCTTATGGAGGAGCTGCAGGTAAAAGTCACCAACCTGCGCGATTTCTACACCGTTGAGTATGACTACCCCGATTTTCATCTCTCCATGGAGTGCTACTACTGCTCGCTGGCCGATGAATCCGATGAGCCCCAGAAGCATGACCGCCAACTCGATATCCGCTGGATTCCGCGCACCTCGCTTGCCACGGTGGAATGGATGCCCGCCGACAAGGGGCTCATTGATGCCCTGATTGAGCTAAAGGAAGATCGGCTTGAGGCCAACGGCGCTGCCAACGACGCCGAGGCCACCGCGACCGACGAGCCCGCCACCAAGCCCAAGCGCGCACCTAAGCGCCGTAGCAAAAAGCGCCCCAAACCAGGTCTGCTCGACGGCATCGATACCTCGGACCTTTCCGCCGACGAGCGTGAGCTCGTGCGCCGCCGCGCCGCCATCAAAAAGTCCATGAAGGGTAACAAACGCGCCAATACTAAGCCTGAGTTGCTCGTACGTCAGCGCCTGCGCGCCGCGGGCCTTACGGGCTATCGCTTGGAATGGAAGGTTCCCGGCAAACCCGACATCGCCTTCCCCGGACGCAAGATCGCCATCTTCGTCAACGGCTGCTTTTGGCACCGCTGCCCCAAGTGCAACCCTAGCCAGCCCAAGCGCAACGTTGAGTTTTGGGAGGCAAAGTTCCGTCGCAACGTCGAGCGCGACCGAGCAGCCATCAACGCACTCACCCAAATGGGCTGGACACCCATAACCATCTGGGAATGCGAGCTCAAAAAAGACCGCATCGACGGCACGATGGAAAAGGTCATCGAACAAGTACGCGCCGCCGCACCGCAGCACTAGGAACGAGCCGTCCACACGCTCCGCACGTCTGCGCCACATCCGCGTCATAAACCTTAGAAAGCCCTTAAGCCCAAAACCTTTCAAGAGTGCTACTCGATACCTCTGACCTGCAGTTTCATCGTAACACCAAACCAGGTTAAGCCTTTCTTTAGCGCTTCTTTGCAGCAGCCGCGGCATAATACTGCCAACGCACGGGACCTAGCAGCATACCCCGAGCGCAATCTATTGGTGGACATCGAGGAGGCCGCATAAGCATGCATTCTTCCAATGACGCAGCACAGCAGCCATCCCTAAAACATGCAAACCTTTTCTCCTTCCCCCCGACACAGAGAAACGGTCTCCTCGACTCCCCCACCACAAAAACCAAGCGCTCAGCCGATCAAAGCCTCAACTTACGAGCATCCTTCGAAAAGCTCCGAGCATCCCTAGACAAGGCGTTCCCCGAACAGGCAAGAGCAATCTAAGCCCATCGCGCTTTATACTGATGCCATGCGAAACATGGATCACATAGAATTGCACTGCGGAGGACGCGAGGAAGCGTTTCCCGAGACCGCCGAAGACTGGCCCTATATTGCCGAACGCGCAGAATTCGCTCGCTGTCCGGGCAATTCCGTCCCCTGGCACTGGCATTCCGAAGTTGAGCTTTTCTACATGGAGCAGGGAGCGATTGACTATCGAACGCGCGCGGCTCATGAGCACGTACGCTTTGAGGAAGGGTCCGCCGGCTTTATCAACGGCGGCGTTTTGCACAGCACGCTGCAATCACCCAATTCGGCGCCAGCCATTCAAATGCTGCATATCTTTCAGCCGTCGATGCTCGGTGATCCCGCGGGACGTCTCCAAAAGCGCTATATCAATCCTTTGCTTCAATGTCGAGGCGTCGATGTGCTCAAATGGTCGCCCACCAATCCCGACGATATGCCCTTTATCGATTTACTGAAGAGCTCCTTTAGCCACGACCTTCAACGGCCGCAGAACGAGATGGCGCTTCGGAATAGCTTGTCAGAGCTCTGGATTCAAATTTACGCCAAGGCCGAACCGCTCTTTTCCTCCGACAACGCCTCTTGGATGACCAACCGCGACGTACAGTTCAAGGCAATCCTGGACTATATCCGCGCAAACTATACAGCCGCTATAGATGTGCCCCAGATGGCATCTGCAGCCGGCGTAAGCGAAAGAGAGTGTTACCGCATTATCGAAACTTGTGCAGGAACGACCCCGGCGGCATATCTACGCGCATACCGCATAAACCGTGCTTGCGAACTTTTGGCACACACCACGCGAACGGTACAGACAGTCGCGCGCCAATGCGGATTTATAACAGCAAGCCATCTTGGCCAGGTATTTAAAGAACAAATGGGGTGCACTCCTTCGAGCTATCGAGCAGCGAGGCAGAATCTCGATAGCACCAGGCAGAAATCCCGCTAGCCTTTCTTCTGTCACCGCATCAAACTTGCAGGCAAACAACAGAGAGGAGCAATCATATGAAGCACTTTGAACATATCGTATTTGACGTTGATGGGACATTGGCAGATACAGAAGAAAGCGTTCTATCATCGCTTGTCCAGATTGTCCAAGAAGAGACCGGCAAAACGCTCCCCCGACACGAGCTTGAATTTGCCCTCGGCATACCCGGCAAGGATGCCCTTGAGAAACTTGGAATCTACTCGCAGGCAACGTTGGATCGCTGGTGCCAAGTTGCCGCCAGCTTTAAAAGCACCATCAGCGTGTTTCCAGGCTTGCTTGAAGTCATCGCAACACTCGCCGATAGCGGCTGCAAACTTGGCATCGTCTCCTCACGTGCGCGCGACGAATACGCAAAAGAAATTGCACCCCTTGGTTTCGATAAGTATTTTGAGCACATCATCCTTGTCGAAGACACAACCGAACATAAACCCGCACCCGCACCCATGCTCGAATATCTCCGGCGTACGGGCGCGAATCCTGGCAACGTCGTCTACGTTGGCGACACCGTCTACGACGAACAATGCGCAACTTCGGCAGGGGTCAGTTTTGCCAGAGCGGCATGGGGATCACACCAAGACATCCCAAACGCCACCTACAACCTCAAAACCCCCAACGACCTGCTAACCCTAACAACCAAGTAACCCCCGCGCCCCACCCTTTCAGCCCCAACGCCACAAGGCCGACGACCTCGAGTAGGTCAACCTGGGAGGGACGAGGGCTTAGTTCTCCAATCTTTCCGCAGGGGGCAAAAAGCAACGTCTTATTTTTCCGACACTAACGCCACAAGGGCGATCGAGCAGGACGGCTTGGGCAGGTCCCCGTACTTAGTTTCCAAAATCATTCCGCAGCGCGAAGGCCCCCGTTGCCAACGCTTCGTAGAAGCGAGGCAACGGGGGCCTTCATGCGCGAGGACGTTTTGGAAACTAAGTACGGGGACCTGCCCAAGCCGTCCGGTGGGATCAGAGTACCCTTGCTGTTACTCTGCTTTGCCCACAGAGTTGAGGTTGGTCATGCGGATCTTAACCAGCTCGGTGATCTCACGCATACCCTCCTTGGCCGGCTTCTTGGGATCGAAGCAGGCAGGGTTCTCGGCCATGTAGGCCATGAAGCCCTTGGTGTAGGCCTGACGCAGCTCGGTGGCGTAGTTAACCTTGCAGATGCCGTTCTTCACAGCCTCGGCAACCTGCTCATCGGGCACACCGGAGGTGCCGTGCAGGACCAGCGGCACGTCGACAGCGTCGCGGATGGCCTTGACCACGGACTGCTCGATGTGCGGATCGCTCGTGTACACACCGTGGCTGGTGCCAACGCCAATAGCGAGGGAGGTGCAGCCAGTGCGCTCGACGAACTCCTTGGCCTCGGCCGGATCGGTGTAGGGGCTCTCGCCCTCAACCGCAGGACCGTCGTCCTCCTTGCCGCCAACCTTACCGAGCTCGGCCTCGACGGGCACGCCCATGGCGCGGCCAGCGTCGGCGACGGACTTGGTCAGGGCAATGTTATCCTCGAAGGACTCGTGCGAGCCGTCGATCATGACGGAGGTGTAGCCGGTGCGGAAAGCCTGCATGCAGCGGTCATAGCCGTCGCCGTGATCGAGGTGCAGGGCAACGGGCACGGAAGCGCGCTCGGCGGCAGCCTTGACCATGCCGTAGAAGTAGTCCAGGCCAGCGGTCTTGATGGTGCCCGGGGTGGTCTGCATGATGACGGGGGACTTGGTCTCCTCGGCAGCGGCCAGAACGGCCATAACAAACTCGAGGTTCTCGACGTTGAACGCGCCAACGGCGTAATGACCGGCCTGAGCGTCCTTGAGCATCTTTTCGGTGGTAACAAGTGCCATGAGCGTTTGCTCCTCTCCCTCGCCCGCATCTGGACATCGGGCGTAGTTGTTCACAAGGCGTTTTACCTTGCCTTTTTTCGCGCTCATTGTATGAAATTCAGCATCTTTGCATGTGCGAGATATTGAGCCCATGCAGGTCAATACCGTCGTTTTTGAAAAGTAAACGGAAGGAATTGGAGCCGAGTGGGCGTGTTCGATATTGAATTTTGTGCGTTCAGCGTCTTTCTTTTATAGAAAAGATAAGTAATCGAAAGGTATTTTCTTACTCAAAAAGAAAATGAACGAAAATAGAGTCAACACAATTCCTGCAAATTTAGCCGAGAATGGAGCAAACATGGCCCAAGCTACCAACCGTGCCTTCGCCGATGAGCGTCGTGCCGCCATCATGGAGATGCTTGAGCATAACGCCTCGGTGCAGGTAGCAGAAATCGCCCAGACCTTTGGCGTGTCCTCCGTCACCGCCCGCGCCGACCTGGATGCGCTCGCCGAAGCAGGCAAGCTGCGCCGCACACATGGTGGTGCCGTATCGCTCCACAAGCGTCTGACTGTCTCCACGCAGGATCGCCGCATCAATGTCAACGTCGCCGCCAAGCAGGCCATCGCGCAAAGCGCCATCGAGCTCGTCAACGACGGCGACACGCTGCTCGTCGACTCGGGCACCACGGCGCTCGAGTTCGTCCGGCTCCTCGATCAACGCGACGGCATCACCGTTATCACGGCCGACATTACCATCGCCGATTATATCGACGAGAGCATGCCCTCGGTCGATGTCGTCATGTTGGGCGGGGCACTGCGCAAAGGCCATCGCTATCTGTACGGCCCACTTACCATGCAGGCGCTCCAAATGGTCCACGCCGACCTTGCTGTCATGTGCCCTGGCGCTTTTGTTCCCGGCTGCGGCTTTACGACCGACTTTCCGCAGATGGCCGAGACCAAAGCGGCTATGGTCGGTGCCGCCCGTCAAAGCGTCGCTCTCATGGACGCCAGCAAGGTCAACGGACGCGGCATGTACCGTTTTGCCGAGCTGACCGATGTCGACACCATCGTGATGGACCGTGACCCCGATCATGCTGTCGCCACCTCAATCGCCGAGGCCACCGACAGCGACCACCCAAATCTCGTCATCGCCGGCGCTTAAACAAAAACCACCACAAAGGTGCCTGTCCCCTTTGTGGTGGCTGTGATGGTTGAGCGTCAAAAGTGAAAAATATCGCTACTTGGAAAGCTCGTCGGCGAGAACCTCGATCTGAGCGCGCGATGCGTCGTTGAGCGAACCCAGGACAGTCACCTTGTTCTGCGTCAGCGTGATGTCCTTCATGCCCTCGAGCTCCTTGGTCATAACTTTGGCAGCAGCGGGCGCCCAGGAGCCGGCCTCGACGAGTGCCACCGTTCGGTTCTGATAGGCGTGCCCGGCAAGCGTATGGATAAAGGTGCTCATGAACGGGAAGATCTCGCCCTGATAGGTAATGGAAGCGAGCACCAGACGGTCATAGCGGAACGCGTCCTCAACGGCCTCGGCCATATCGTCGCGAGCCAGGTCAAAGACGGAGACCTTCTGGCCGCGGGCCTCGAGCGCAGATGCGAGCTCCTCAACGGCAGCCTTCAGATGGCCATACACACTCGCATAGGCGATCGTGATGCCCTCGTCCTCGGGCTGGTAGCTCGACCAGGTGTTGTAAGTGTCGAGGTAGTAGCCCAGGTTCTCGGTCAGCACAGGACCATGGAGCGGGCAGATGATCTGGATATCCAGATCGGCGGCCTTCTTGAGCACGGCCTGCACGAACTTGCCGAACTTACCGACGATGCCAAAGTAGTAGCGGCGCGCTTCGCAAGCCCAGCCCTCGGGATCCTCGATGTCGTTAGCACCGAACTTGCCAAAACCGTCGGCACTAAAGAGCACCTTGTCGGTGGCCTCATAGGAGAAGAGCACCTCGGGCCAGTGCACGTTGGGGGCGCCGACAAACGTCAAGCTGTGGCCGCCCAGGTCGAGCACGTCGCCATCTTTGACGACCATCTTGCGCTCGGGGAAGTCGGTGCCAAAGTAGTTGACCATCATGCGGAAAGCGCCCATGCTGGCCACAATCTGCGCCTGGGGGTAGCGCTCCATAAAGGCGGCGATACCGGCGGAGTGATCGGGCTCCATATGATGGACAACCAGGTAGTCGGGCGTACGGCCATCAAGCACGGCCTCGAGGTTGCCGAGCCACTCGTCGACAAAGCCGGCGTCGACCGAATCGGCGACAGCGATCTTGTCGCCCAAGATAACGTAGCTGTTATATGCCATACCGTTCTCGGACACGTCGTACTGGCCCTCGAACAGGTCAATGTCGTGATCGTCGACGCCAATGTAGCGGATATCCTTGGTGATCTCCATCAGGCAAAGCCTCCTAGATAGACAAAAGAGCCCGTCTATCATAGCACTCGGCTACATCCCAACAGCCATCTACCGACATCCTTACCGATTGTTATTGATGTTCAACATATCACCGTTGACCTGCGAAAACTATGCGCGCGGTGCCGCCGTACTATGTCGAACGATGAGCTGGCCGGGAATACGGATGGCAACGGTTTTGCCCGCCGTACCCGCCTCGGGAACCGCATGCTCAAACACCTCGCGTCCGCGCTGATGTAGATCGAATCGCACGGTCGTGAGCTCGTTGTGTGCCACAAAATCATCGAGCGAATCGTCGACGCCCACCACGCTCACGTCCTCGGGCACGCGCAGGCCGCTATCACGCAGCGCGGCAATCGCGCCATTTGCCATCTGATCGTTTGCCGCATAGATCGCCGTCATGGTGTGATCGTGCTCGGCCAGGTACCTGCCGGCCTCGTAGCCGCTGTTGGCAGACCAGTCGCCCTCGAGCGGCTCTGCCGGCTCGATGTGTTTACGCTCGAGCGCATCCTGCCAACCGGCGCGACGAAATTGCTCGTCGACCGAGAACGACGGGCCGCCGATATAGCGAATCTGCTCGTGCCCCAGCTCAAACAGGTGATCCATAAGCAATAGCGAGCAGCCGTAATGGTCGGAATCGACCGTGGTCACCCGGGGGTGCGCGTACATGGTAACGATGACCGTGCCAATGCCCGGCAGTGGATCAAACGTCTCGAAATCGGGTGCCATGCGACTCATGCCGATGATGATGCCGTCCACCGGCAATGCCGCCATACGACGCGTGGCCTCGGCAAGCGAAAACTCCTCGGTCTTGGACATCTCGACCAGCGTGATAGCGCAATTATGCTCGCGAGCAGCGCTGGCGATGCCGTCGATCATTGAGAGGTTGCCAAACTTGGTGACATCGTTGATGCACAGGCCGACCGAATGGTAACGGCCGTCGCGCAGCGAGCGACCGGCATAACTCGGACGAAAGCCGAGCTCTTGCATCGCGGCCTGCACGCGCTGGCGCGTCTGTTCGTTAACGTTGGGCAAGCCGTTGGCGACGCGCGAAACCGTCTGCTGCGAAACGCCAGCAGCGCGGGCGACGTCGGCCATGGAGACCGGACGCGAACTGGTATCGTTGGACGGGCGCCTTGCCACAGGATCACCTTCACCCTTGCGAGATGTGAATAGCGTGAATGCCGGCCCGGACAGAAATACACCCCGCGCCGAGGCCCGCTATCGTCGGACGCATGTTAACGTACTCTACTTTTTCTATCTGAATCTCTTCTGCTTTATAAGTCCACACGGCAGTACCGTTCACGGCTGTATTTCTACCGATTACCAGATTCTCAAAAAGTGACAAGCGATGTGCTATGAGTACGTTAACATAGCCTGTAACGTGCGGTGTCGAGAACACTTGGTTCATGCCGCTTCAAGTTGTTAACGTACTCATAACGACGCAAAACTCACCCGCGCGCGCCAAGGAAAGGACTCCCATGACCACCCCCGACGAAAAGACATTCGCCATGCTCACCAAACAGTTTGAGGAGGAGTTTGGTCCCATCGGCGACCGCCAGGTGCTCTACGTGCACGCGCCCGGCCGTTCCGAGATCAGTGGCAACCACACCGACCACGAGGGTGGCCACGTCATCGCCGGCTCGCTCGATGTCGCCGTTGACGGCATCGCCGTGGCAACCGACACCAACAAGGTCCGCGTTGCCGATGAGGGCTACCCCGCCTTTGAGATCACGCTCGACACGCTGGATATTCAAGCGTCCGAGAAGGGCACGTCCGCGAGCCTCGTCCGCGGCATGGCCCACGAAATCGCTGCTCTGGACGTTGAGCCCCAGGGCTTCGACTTCGCCTTCACCTGCTCTGTCCCCTCGGGCGGCGGCCTTTCCAGCTCTGCTGCTGTCGAGGCCGCATACGGTCGTGCCATGGAAACCCTCTGGGGCGCACCCGCCATCGAGCCCGTCGCACTCGCCCAGATGAGCCAGCGCACCGAGAACAACTACTATGGTAAGCCCTGCGGTCTGATGGACCAGGCCGCTGTGTGCCTGGGCGGCCTTGCCTACATGGACTTTGAGGATCAGGCTCAGCCTAAAACCCAGAAGCTCGAGCTCAACTTTGAGGATCACGGCTATGCGCTCGTGCTCGTTAAGGTTGGCGCCGACCATGTGGCCGCCACCGACGACTACGCCGCCGTTCCACGCGAGATGCAAGACGTCGCTGCCGAGTTTGGCAAGGCGCGCCTGTGCGAGGTAAATGTGGCGGACTTTGACGCCAAACTCCCCGAGCTGCGCGCCAAGCTGGGCGACCGTGCCTGCCTGCGCGCCGTTCACTACTGGTACGAAAACGGCCTGGTCGACAAGCGCTGGGCAGCGCTCAACGCCGGCGACATCGATCAGTTCCTGGTCCTGACGCGCGAGTCCGGCGCCAGCTCTGCCATGTACCTGCAGAATGTCGTTGCCAAGCTGGGCTCCGAGCAGCCTTCGATGTATGCCCTGGCACTGGCCGAGCATGTACTCGACGGCCGCGGCGCCGTCCGCATCCACGGCGGCGGCTTTGGTGGCACCATCCAGGCCTTCGTGCCGCTCGACCTGGTCGACACCTTCATTGCCAAGATGAACGGCTGGCTGGGCGAGGGCTCTGCCCGCCACTACGCAATTTCTGACAAGGGGGCTTACGCGGCATGGCTGTAATGACTGACGCGCGCGAGGCTGCGCAGAACCTAATCGAGTACGCTATTCACCGATCGATGATCGGACAGGACGACCGCATCTGGGCCTACAACACCATTCTGGAGTGCATCGGCGCCACGGGCCCCGCACTCGACATGGCCTGGGCGCTCAAGACCGAGAAGATTTCGCTCTTGCACCCCGATACACTCCCCAACTTTGACCTTGAAGGCACGCTTGCCGCGCTTTCCGAGGCTGCCGTTGCCAACGGCGCCGCCGAGGACACGGCATCGGGCCGCGATCGCATCGCCATGCGCATCATGGGCGTGCTGATGCCGAGGCCTTCGGTTGTAAACGAGGAATTCAACGGCCGCATTGGTGTCAAGGAGCCCCGCGCCGCAACCGACTGGTTCTACGGTCTATGCTGCGACGCCGGCTACGTGCGCCGCGCCGCCATCGCGCGCAATATCAAATGGAGCACCCCCACCAACTGGGGCGACCTGGAGATCACCATCAACCTGTCCAAGCCTGAGAAGGACCCGCGCGATATTGCCGCGGCCGGTGCCGCCAAAAACACGAGCGAGAAGTATCCCGCCTGTCAGCTGTGCATCGAGAACGAGGGCTACCCTGGACGCTCCGCCGCAGCCGACGGCGGTGCCCATCCCGCCCGTCAGAACCTGCGAGTTATCCCTATCCAGCTCGACGGCGAGCGCTGGGGCTTCCAGTACAGCCCGTACGCGTACTTTAACGAGCACTGCATTGCTATGAGCTCCGAGCATCGTCCGATGCACGTCGACCGCAAGGGTCTGACCTGCCTGCTCGATTTTGTGGACCTGTTCCCGCACTACTTTATTGGCTCCAACGCCGACCTGCCCATCGTGGGCGGCTCGATTCTGTCGCACGACCACTTCCAGGGCGGCGCACACGAGTTCCCCATGATGCACGCCGCTGAGGTCTCGCAGTTTAGCGTGCCCGGCTTTGACCAGGTCAGCGGTACCGTGTTGCAGTGGCCGCTCTCGGTGCTGCGCCTGCGTTCGCACGACCGCGCCCAGCTGCTCGACGCCGCCGAGAAGATTATCCTTGCCTGGCGCGAGTGGACCGATGAGTCGGTTGGCGTCGTCGCGCACACAGCCGATGGCGTGGCGCACAACACCGTGACCCCCGTCATCCGCCGCGTCGACTCCCGCGGCAATGCCGGCGGCGAAATCTACGAGGCCTACCTGGCGCTTCGCTGCAACATCACGACTGACGAGCATCCGCTGGGCGTATTCCACCCGCATGCCGAGTACCACCACATTAAGAAGGAGAACATCGGCCTGATCGAGGTCATGGGCCTGGCCATTTTGCCGCCACGCCTGGTTCCCGAGCTCGGCGCCGTCCGCGAGCACCTGCTGGCCGCCAAG
Organism: uncultured Collinsella sp.; assembly: GCA_902494765.1. GTDB lineage: Bacteria > Actinomycetota > Coriobacteriia > Coriobacteriales > Coriobacteriaceae > Collinsella. The sequence goes on along the minus strand of CABUUK010000024.1, from coordinate 1,929 downwards.
GTCGATGCCAGCTACGACCTTGCTGGCGCGCTCGAGGGCGACGACCTTTGCCGCAGCCACGCCGCATGGGCCGAGGATGTCTATGCCCGCCGCGCCGACGAGCTTACGGCCGACAACGCCATCGATATCCTGCACGAGGAGGTCGGCGTGGTGTTTGGCCACGTGCTCGACAACGCCGGCGTCTTTAAGTGGGACGAGGCGGGACGTGCCGCCCAGCAGCGCTTTATCGACTCGCTGTAGAGCACAGACCCGGTCGCTCAACGGCAGCCCGCACAGCATAGACACCCACACGACAACGGCGCCCGCCGGCAACATCGCCGACGGGCGCCGTTTTATTGGCTAGTCGTTGGGGACTTTCTTAAACGACTAGTCGTTCGGGACGTTCTTGTTTGACTAGTCATTTAAGAACGTCCCCAACGACTACTTGCGACCAGGGCAACGTCGATGTTTTGGCATTGTCAGACACTATGACCCAATCCAGGGGCACGGAAACGACAGGAGCCCCCGCTCGTGACCGCGGGTCGGGGCTGCGACAATGTTGTTGAAGTGCCAGAGGCGCAGCCGCGCCGCAACGAGGTTGGGAGGCTCCCGTGCCTAGATATTCTACCGCCTTCGGAATGGACGTACACCTCAGGTCCACCACCGTCTGCGCGCTCGACGCGGAGACGGGCGAGGCCGTGACGAGGAGGTTCCGCGGCAACCCCTGGGGCGAGGTCGCGGAGTGGATGTCGGGCTTCCCCGGCCCGTCGCTCGCCGCCTACGAGAGCGGCTACCTCGGCTTCGCCCCGCAGAGGGAGCTCTCCGGGCTCGGCGTCGACTGCGTCGTCGCGGCCGTCTCCAGGGTCCCGAGGTCGGCGGCAGACCTCTCGTCCAAGAACGACCGCAACGACGCGGCCAGGATGGCCAAGGCGATACTGTCGCACGACGTCACCCCGGTATGGGTGCCGTCCCCCGAGATCGAGGGGCTCAGGGACCTCGCCGCCGCCCACGACGCGGCGACCGCGAGGCTCGCGGCGGCGAAGCAGCGGCTCCTGGCGTTCCTGGCCCGCCGGGGCTACGCCTACGGCGGCACGACGCCGGCCGGAAACCCCCGGAGGTACTGGACGTACGACTTCCTCAGGTGGCTCGACAAGGTCCGGCCCGCCGACGACGGCGGCATCCGGGCGCTTGCGGCGCTGAGGAGCGAGGTCGAGGCGGCCGCCGAGACGCGCGACGACCTCCTCGCCGAGTACAGGGCCTCCGTCGCGGCGGGCCCCCTCTCGGCGGAGGTCGAGGCGCTCCAGTCGATCAAGGGGTGCGGCTTCGCGCTCGCCGCCGCCTTCGCGTCCGAGGTCGGCGACTTCTCGAGGTTCCGCTCCGGCAGGCAGGTGACGGCCTACTTCGGCCTCGCCCCGAAGCAGAGGTCGAGCGCGGACTCCGTGCGCCTCGGCGGGATCAGCGGGGCCGGCAACGCCCTCGTCAGGAGGCTGGCCGTCGAGGGGTCCTGGAGCTACGTCCAGGCGAGCCACCAACCGAAGCTGATGCCCAAGGGCAGCGGCGTCCCGCTCGAGGTGAGGATGCACGGGAGGAAGGGTTCCGAGCGCCTGCTCCGGCGCCGCGAGGAGATGCTCGCCAGGGGCATGCCCCAGGCGAAGGCGAACGCCGCCACCGCCGCCGAGCTCGTGAGGTGGCTGTGGGCCCTCGGCGCGATGTGCCGGGAGGCAACCGAATAGACATAGCCCCCGTCCCGGCGAGCCGGGCAGCCTTCGGGGATACCCCCGCTTTCGCTGGGCGCGCGGCAGCGGCCGCATGCGCGTAGTCAGACTTGGGGAGCCCCGCCGAAGGAGAGGATTGCGGGCCGCCGGAGCGGTATCCGCGGATATGAGACTGAGCCGAAGGCGTCGACGACATGCCGGGGGCGGACCGGGACGGGTTCAACGGCAGGCCCCG
>CABUUK010000023.1 GCA_902494765.1 uncultured Collinsella sp. | reverse complement strand
CGAGCTCGAAGAGCCCTATGGCCGCCTTCCTGGCCTCGACATCATGCTTCACCCTCAAATCAACGCGCATAAAGAAAGCCTCCCATTTCTCATGTCCAAGAAATGGGAGGCAGTTCATGATGCGGAGCCGGGCCTTAGTTGTTAGGATGACGGAACTCGATTACTCGACAGTAACGCTTTTCGCCAGGTTTCGGGGCTGATCGACATCGCAACCTCGCAGGATGGCGACCTCGCGGGCGAGCAGCTGCAGAGGAACGCTCGCCGTGATGGGGCTGAACACGTCGCGGACTGCCGGCACGCGGATAATGCAGTCGGCGATCTTGTTGATCTCCTCGTCGCCCTCGGTGGCAACGACGATGACCTTGGCGCCGCGCGCCTTGCACTCCATGAGGTTCGACACGGTCTTGTCGTAGGTGGCACTCTTGGTGGCCACGGCGATGACAGGGAAGCCCGGGTCGATCAGCGCGATGGGGCCGTGCTTCATCTCGCCGGCGGCGTAGGCCTCGGCGTGCAGGTAGCTGACCTCTTTGAGCTTGAGCGCGCCCTCGTAGGAAATAGCGGCACCCATGCCACGGCCCACGAACAGCGCCGACTGCGCGTCCTTGCACAGCAGGGCGGCCTCATGCACGGCCTCGGTTTGGGTATCCAAAATCCACTGGATCTGCTCGGCCGTATCGGAAAGCTCGCGGAACAGCATGCGCGCCTGCTTGGTGGTCAAGCGGTACTTGACCTGCGCCAGCAGCAAAGCCAGCAGCGTGAGGCTCACGACCTGGCCGATGAAGCTCTTGGTCGAGGCGACCGCGATCTCTTTGTTGGCCTTGGTGTAGATGACGCCGTCGCTCTCACGCGCCACGGGGCTGCCCACCACGTTGGTGATGCCGAAGACCTTGGCACCCTTGATGCGCGCGTCGCGAATGGCGGCAAGGGTATCGGCCGTCTCGCCCGACTGGGACACGGCAACGACAAGCGTCGTCGGCGTAATGATGGGGTTGCGATAACGGAACTCGCTGGCCGCCTCCACCTCGGTGGGAATGCGAGCCCAGCCCTCAATGAGATTCTTGGCAATGAGGCCAGCATGATAGCTGGTGCCGCAAGCGATCACGTAGACGCGGTCGATGTCGTTGAGCTCCTCGAGCGAAAGGCCCAGCTCGTCGATGTCGAGCTCGCCGGCCGGCGTCATACGACCGACCAGTGTGTCGCGCACGACGCGCGGTTGCTCATGGATTTCCTTGAGCATAAAGTCGGGATAACCGCCCTTTTCTGCCATGTCCAGGTCCCAGTCGATGTGGGTGACCTTGGGCTCGATAACGTTGCCGGCCTCGTCGGTGTACTCGACGCCTGCGGGCGTGAGCTTGGCAAACTGACCGTCCTCGAGCACCACGACATCGCGGGTGGCGTCGATGAGTGCAATCACGTCAGAGGCAACGTAGGAACCGGTCTCGCCCGCGCCGACCACGATCGGGGAATCCTTGCGGGCCACGGCGATCACGCCGGGCTCGTCAGCGCACACGGCGGCCAGACCATAGGCACCGACCACGTGGGTGCACGCCTCGCGCACGGAGGCCATCAGGTCGTGCGTCTCGGCATAAGCCTCTTCGATCAGATGCGCGAAGACCTCGGTATCGGTCTCGCTCTTAAAGTGGTGGCCGCGGCCCTCCAGCTCTTCGCGCAGCTCGGCGAAGTTCTCGATGATGCCGTTGTGGACGATGGCGATACGACCGTCGCAGCTGGTGTGGGGGTGAGCGTTAACGACGGAGGGCTTGCCGTGGGTGGCCCAACGGGTGTGGCCGATACCGCAGGTAGCGTCGCTGTCGATGTTGGAAAGCTCGCTCTCCAGGCCCGCGACCTTGCCCACGCGGCGGATGACGTCGAGGTGCGCCGCGGCGCCCTCGCCCACCTCGAGCGCGACGCCCGAGGAGTCATAGCCGCGATACTCCATACGCTTGAGGCCTGTGACCAGGATGTTCTTTGCAATATCAGAGCCGGTGTAGCCGACAATTCCGCACATAGGATAAATCCCTTCGTCCGCTTGACTGCAAAACGTCCACGCACAGGGGGCGCTGAGACGCATAACGTTCGAGTATTGTACTCACGTAAACACAAGCTGATATACCAGAAGTGGTATCTCAACTTAGATACCACTCGATGCACACACGTCCAGCCGGTCCAAACCACCACAAAGGTACCTGCCCCCTTCGTGGTGGTCGCGCTGGCAGCGGCGTTTCCCCAGATAAACCTGCCAAAATAAACCTGTCCCTTTTTGGTAGGTTTGGGATGCTACAATCTGGCTTGTACTTGAAACGCATCAAAGGGGCCGCTATGGCAAAGGTAAAAATCAGCGACGTCGCGCGCGAGGCCGGGGTTTCGTTGGGCACGGTTTCCAACGCGCTCAACCACCCCGAAAAGCTGCGCCCCGAGACCCTCAAGCTCATCAACGAGACCATCAATCGCCTTGGCTACCTGCCCAACCAAAGCGCCCGTCAGCTCGCAGGCGGCGCCACCAAGTCCTTTGGCCTGGTGCTCCCCCGTCTCGATCACGGCTTTTCGCTCCAAATCGCCAGCGGCGCCCACAACGAGGCCCGCAAGCACGGCTACGACTTGCTCATCGCCAACGCCGATAACGACGATATTCTCGAGGACCATTACCTGCGCTACTTTATGGGCACCCAGATGTCCGGCGTCATGGTTCAGCCCATGGCATCCCCCGACTGGCACCCCGCCATGACCAAGATGCCCGTGCCGATCGTCCATCTGGACATCCATTGCTCCGAGCCCGGCTACTACGTAGCGGCCGACAACGAGGCCCAGGGGCGCATTATCGCCGAGCTCGCCATCGCCCGCGGTGCACGCCATATCACCGTTGTGGGCAGAGCGGCATTTATGCAGCTCACCCTGCGCGTACTTGGCATTCATAAGGCCCTCGTCCTGCATCCCGATATCAAAATTGAGGTCATTGACGCCGGAGAATGGAATACCGCTGCCGATGGTTACAGCATCGGCGCTCAGATTGCCGAGCGCTCTACCGGCGAGCGTCCCGATTTTGTCATCGGCCTTACCGATGTATTGGCCTCGGGCGTTATCTCGGCGTTGACCGACAAAGGCATCTCCGTCCCCGAACAGGTTCGCGTGGCCGGCTGCGACGGTAACCCGCTTGCATGGAGCGGGTCGGTCCCCCTCACCACGGTGGCACCCCCGGGCTACGAGATTGGCCGCAAGGGTGTCCAGCTGCTCATGGAGCAAATCGAGAACAAGGCACCGGCAAAAACCAAGCACATCCGCATTGGTTCCGCAGCGAGAACCGTTACTGCGGTCACAGCCGCCGAGGACATCAACCGTCAGGAACTCGTGCGGCCGTTCCTCTTGGAACGCGCCAGCACCCAGGCAAGCAGCCAGACCGACGCCACGGCCATCAACCTCGGTGCGTATCTATAGCACGCCCGCAAGTATGCTAAGTCGCCGCTCAAGCAAAAGGGGCCCGACCATTGCCGGACCCCTTTTGCTTGAGCGCAAACGTGGGCAATTGCTCGTTTCAACACCGCAATTGTCTAGCGCACGGCCTTGACCGCCGCCGCCAGATCGAACAACGTATCGAGCACGGCCTCGCAGCCATCCACCACGTCCTGCGGCAGCGGCACGATATCGGGGACGGCGAAGACATGGCATCCGGCCGTGATGCCCGAGACGCAGCCGTTGCGCGAATCCTCGACCACAGCACATTCCTCGGGGGCAAAGCCCGCGCGCTCGCAGGCGAGCAGATACATCTCGGGGTCGGGCTTGCCGTGCACGACGTCCTCGCCACACGTTACCGTTTCAAACTTGTCAAAAAGACCGACCATCTTAAGGTTGCGCTCGGCCGTAACGAGGCGCGACGACGTCGCTAGGCCCACGTGATAGCCCGCAGCCAGCAGCTCGTCTAGGCACTCGGCGGCGCCAGCCTTAAGTTCCAGTTCGGTCTTGACCATCTCGTCGCGAATCTCCTTGTGGCGACGATAGATCGCCTCGGTGGTTTCGTGGCTGCCATAATGCCTATCGAGGATGTCCATAACATCGGGCAGCGTGCGGCCGATAAACTGATGGATCAGCGCTTCATCAATAGCGAGCCCCAGCTCAGCGGCGCCTGCCTTCCAGGCCTTAATCCCCAAACGCTCGGTATCGACCAGCGTTCCATCCATGTCAAAAATAACAGCCTTGATCATATCGGTCCCCCATCGACTCTCGCTGTCGCGTTGCTGCAACTCTACCGCATTTGGCAACTTGTATATAACGTATATACCATATTGCACTTTCGTTACACAGATAGAAGTCTTATGGCAAGTAACGCATTAGGATTATAGTTTTCGATCGAGTACTCAACGATAAGGATCGTTTCATGATTTTAGACACCACGGCACCCGCAGAGGAGCTTCAAGACAAGTTATCGGCGCTCGAACAGCTGCTTTTGGCATACGGACGCGTGGCTATCGGGTTTTCCGGCGGCGTTGACAGCAGCTTTTTGGCCGCCGTATGCGCCCGCATCATGCCTACCAATACCCTCCTCGTCCATCTCACCACGCCGCTCATCGGCACGCCCGAACAGGCTTCGTTTGAGCAGTCCGTTGATGGACAGGCCAATGAGGGGCCGCATTTTAAGCTCCCCGTGCTCAATCTTTCGGTCGATCAGCTGCAGCTCCCCCAGGTAGCCTGCAACGATGCCAATCGCTGCTACCACTGCAAGCACGCCGGCTTTACCGCCATCGTCAACCACGCCAAGTCGCTCGGCTTTCCCACCGTCATCGATGGCAGCAATGCAAGCGATCGCGGCGACTACCGCCCCGGCATGCGTGCGGCAGAAGAGCTCGGCGTACGCTCCCCTCTCATGGAGGTCGGCTTTACCAAGAACGAAGAGCGCGAGCTGCTGCGCGCATGGGGCTATCCCGTTTGGAACCTGCCGGCGGGAGCATGTCTTGCCACCCGCGTCCCCACGGGCGAGGAGCTTACGCGCGAGAAGGTCGATTTAATCCGCGCCTGCGAGGATTACCTGCACAATCTTGATCTGGCACAGGTACGCGCGCGCTTGATCGGCGGCTGCATGCATATCGAGGCCGCACCCGCAGATGTCGCCAAGATTGCTGCCCTCGGTGGCAACGCCGTCGATGCCGAGGGCAAAACCCCGCTGCCCGCCGTTATCGAGTCCGCGCTGCGCGAGCTGGGCTGCGACCATATCTCCCCCGAGGTCACCCCCTACATCCACGGCAACATGAACCTTTAGATTACGCCGTTTTACAAACGGCGTAACTGCTCGGCGCTGCGCGGGCTCCGGGCACATATGCTCAACCTGGACTACGTTAACTGACCTGTCAATAAGGGACAGGTTTGTTTTGGCAGGTTTTATCTTGGGAAAATATCGCGAGGCAGTCGCCCCTCTAGCACCCATCAAACTTCGAGAGACGATAGAGGGGCAATTCGGCTGCATCTACTTCTTCCGATAGCGGCGGTTGCGCCTCGTCGATGAACCCATTACTTCGATGAGCCCTTTATCCGTCATTTTTGGCAGATGGTAGCTGACGGACGAATTTTGGCATTCCGTCTCTCTAAAACAAGGCGCTTATCTCTCTAACTTTAGAGAGATAAGCGCCTTGTTTTAGAGAGACATTAAGAGAGATGTATCGAATTCGCTGCTAGATTGCCTAATGCTATCTCTCTAACCAACCTTCTCTTTAGAGAGACATTTAGAGAGATGAGCGCGACCTCTCTAATCAAGGGCTCCACTCTTTAAGGTGCACACTTCCTAACCGTGCCCTAAGTTGCGGTGAAATAACTCACGATTAGCCTGCCAAAAAGGGATAGGTTTATTTTGGCAGGTTTTATCTGGGGAAACGCAAACAGGGCCGCGACACCTATATGGCGTCGCGGCCCTTTTCCTTGGAGAAGGATCGATTGATTGAACGGGATGACCGTTCTAGTCTTCGAGTCCGCTATTGATGAGCTCCGCAATCTCAACGGGATCGGTGCTCGCGCGCACCTTGTCGCGGAAGCCGGCGTCCATCAGCATTACGGCAGCCTTGGAGAGCAGGCGCAGATGCGTGGTTCCAGCCTCGCCGGCAGGCACGTACAGCGCGAGCGCAACATCGACGGGCACCCCATCGAAGCTCGGCCATTCAACGGGCTCGGTCAGTTTAAGCACGGCAACGCCCGGCGTGTGGATCGCGTCGCTTTTGGCATGCGGAACGGCAAAACCGGCGACAAGGCCGGTCTCGGCCTCGTTCTCGCGAGCAATGAAGGCGGCCTTTACGGCAGATGCGTCATCGGCAAAGCCGAGCTCGATGGCCTGCTCGGACAAATAATGTAGGGCGTCCTCGCGCGAGGCGGCGGTATACCCGATTGTCACTTGGTTGGCAGATACAAATCCCATGGAAACCTTCCTTACAACACGGACCTGACCGCAGCTTCGATGCCGTCGGCGTCCAAACCGTACTTGTGCAGCAAATCGACCGCAGGGCCGGACTCGCCATACACATCGCGCACGCCGACGCGACGCATCGGCACCGGATGCTGCTCCGCGAGCACCGAGGCCACGGCCTCGCCAAGACCACCGATAATCGAATGCTCCTCGGCAGTGACCACACGACCGGTCTTCTTGGCGCTGGCAACCACCAGGCGCTCATCAAGCGGCTTGATCGTGTGCATATTGATGACCTCGGCATCGATACCATCGGCAGCGAGCGCCTCGGCAGCCTCAAGCGCCTCGGCGACCATAAGGCCACAAGCGATGATGGTCACATCGGACCCCTCGCGCACGACCACGCCGCGACCAATCTTGAACTCATAGTCCTCGTGATCGTTAATGACCGGCGTTGCCAGGCGTCCGAAGCGCATGTAGACCGGTCCCTCAAACTCATAGGCGGCGCGCACGCAAGCGCGAGCCTCGATGTCATCGGCGGGAACGATTACCGTCATACCCGGGATCGTGCGCATGAGCGCGATGTCCTCGCAGCACTGATGCGTGGCGCCGTCTTCACCGACCGAGATACCCGCATGCGTGGCACCGATTTTGACGTTAAGGTGCGGATAGCCAATGGAATTACGCACTTGTTCGTACGCGCGGCCGGCGGCGAACATGGCAAAGGTGCTCGCAAAGGCGACGTGGCCCGTGGTCGCAATGCCGGCGGCGAGCCCCATCAAGTTGCTCTCGGCAATGCCGGCATCGTAGAAGCGCTCAGGGTGCGCAGCCTTAAACTTACCCGTCTGCGTAGCGGCAGCCAGGTCGGCATCGAGCACTACAAAGTCATCGTGCTCATTGCCCAGCTCGACGAGCGCCTCGCCGTAGCTTACGCGCGTGGCGTCTTTTTTGACCTCTGCCATTAGAGCTCCTCTCCTGCTGCCGCAAGCTCGGCCATGGCCTGCTCAAACTGTTCATCGTTGGGCGCCTTGCCATGCCAGCCAACCTGGTCCTCCATAAAGGAGACGCCTTTGCCCTTCACCGTCTCGGCGATGATAGCGACGGGCACGCCGGTCACCTCACGAGCCTCGGCGAAAGCCGCCTCAATCTGTGTCATGTCGTTGCCATCGGCTAGCTCGATCACATGCCACTTAAAGGCGCGGAACTTGTCAGCGAGCGGCATGGCCGAGTTGACCTCATCGATCGTGCCGTCAATCTGCAAGCCGTTGTGGTCGACGACGGCAACAAGATTGTCGAGCGCATGGTTGCCGGCAAACATGGCCGCCTCCCACACCTGGCCCTCCTCGCACTCGCCGTCGCCCAGCAACGTGTAGACGCGGTAGCTGTCACCCCAGTGCTTTGCGGCGAGTGCCATTCCAACCGCGGCGGAGATACCCTGACCGAGCGATCCGGTGGACATATCGATGCCCGGGGTGTCGTTCATGTTGGGATGGCCCTGCAGTCGGCTGCCAATATGGCGGAGCGTCTCGAGCTCTTCGACGGGAAAAAAGCCGCGATTTGCCAACACCGAATACAGGCCCGGCGCCGCGTGACCCTTGGAGAGCACAAAGCGATCGCGATCGGCCTTGTGAGGGTCAGCAGGATCGATATTCATTTCCTCAAAGTACAGATACGTCATGATGTCGGCAGCACCGAGCGATCCACCCGGATGTCCCGACTTGGCCGCGTGAACCGCAGTCACGACACCCTTCCTGACCTCATTGGCGACCTTTGCCAGCTCCTGGTTGGTCATACGAATTCCTCTCTTGAGAACAACCCCGGCACCGGATGACGCGATGCCGGGGCAATCCACTCGTTAAGCCTGAGCGACGACCTTCTGCCAATCAGCCTCAAAAGAGGCAAGGCCCTGGTCGGTCAGCGGGTGATGCAAGCATTTCTTAAGAGCGGCCATGGGAACGGTCGCAATGTCGGCACCAAGCAGCGCCGCCTGGGTCACATGGTTGGGCGTGCGGACCGAAGCGGTGATGATCTCAACGGTGTCGTCGACGTTCTTGCCGGTCCAGTCATAGTTCTTGATGCAAGTCACAACATTGTCGAGCTGCGAGATACCGTCCTCGGCGATGTCATCGAAGCGCCCCACAAACGGGCTGATGTAGCGAGCGCCGGCGTTGGCGGCCATCAAGGCCTGGGTCGGCGAGAAAACAAGCGTCATGTTGACGCGCACACCTGCGTCGGCCAGGGCGCGGCAGGCGGCAAGGCCGGCCTCGCACACGGGAAGCTTAACCACGATGTTGGGAGCGAGGGCGGCAAGACGCTTGCCCTCCTCGATCATGCCCTCGGCAGTAGTCGCGGTGGACTCGGCAGACACGGGCAGACCCTCGCAGAGCTCGGCAATCTTGAGCATATGGGGCTCAAAGTCGGCAAGCTTGCCGCCGGTCTTGGCGTACAGGGACGGGTTGGTGGTAACACCGGCCAGGCAGCCCCAGCTCTTGGCCTCGGCAATCTCGTCCAGATTGGCGGTATCGATAAAGAACTTCATGGTGAACCCCTTCAAAGGAAGCTAAAACTCAAAAGAATGGGACAAAGGGACTGCCCCTTTGTCCCATGTGCCGGGCCTGCAGCTGGGACATGCCCCAGGCCCGGCGTCGCGTAGGAAAAGCTACTTACTCGGCAAGAGCGGCCTCGATGCGGGTCGTGACGCCCTTGAGGTTAAGACCGACGACGTACTGCTTGATCGGGCGCTTGATGTGCTCGATCACAAAGCGCTTGCCGTCGATGTCCTGGGCAGCGAGGTTGCGATAGAGCTTCTCGACCTGCTCCTTGACCTCGGGATCGTTGAACGCATAGTGGCCGGAGACATCCAGGATCTTCAGGCTGAGCTCATCGTCGGCAAGGATGTCATCGACCTGCAGGTTGACGTCGTCGCCAGTCATCCACTTGCGCCAGCGCTCGGTCTTGATAGCCTTGACCAGCAGCGTGTGATACAGGTCGGAGGGGTCATCGCACAGACCGTTGTCGACCAGGATCTGCTCGGTGGCGCAGAGCTTGAGGTAGGCGCGGGTCTCCTCGGTGCCATACTGCGGAGCGACGTTGGAGGCGGTCACGTGTGCCGGGATGTGCTCGAGCAGCGTCGCGTCGTCCAGATAGTCGGCGTTGTGCTCCTTCAGGCCCACGCCATAGCGCTCGGCCATATCGGCAAGCTCGCGGGCGTTCTTGAAGTTGTAGTGACCGACCTGCTCCGTCCAGCGGGTAAGGGTGCCGGTCTGGCCGACGATAAAGGTGGGCATGGGGCAGCCGCGCTTCTCGAGCTCGGGCTGCAGCTGAGAAATGAACTCCTCGTACTTATCGGTAGAGGTCAAGCCGCCATTGGTCTCCTCGGTACCGACCTCATAGGCGACCTCGGGCAGGTTATGCTCGCGACGGTACTGCTCAAGGTAGTCGATAAGATCGATCGTGCGGCGAAGCACCACGTCGAGCGGAATAACCTTGCCGATCTGATAGGGATCCTTGGTGGGGTCGACCATCAGCAGGTCAAAGCCTGCCTCCATGTCGGCGACGAAGGACTTGCGGGCGAGCTCCATGGCCTCGTCCTCGGGCAGGTGGGCGTTACGCTCCTCGTCGCGCTGCCACGGACCGCCGTGATCTCGGCACAGGTAGTACGGACCGGTGTAACCCACCTCGTCGGCGACCTTCTTGATGTCGGCGGCAAAGCGCGTCTGGTCCCAACCGTTGACGTAGCCGGCGCCCATCTCGTCCATATCGACCTGGTTGCGGCTGGCGATAAACATGGGCGGGAAATCCTCGTCCTTGGCAAGCTCGAACACGGCCTGAATCAGGTTGGGGCTCATGGGGCCAATGCCGACCATGGTTGCGTGATCGCCGCTATCCTGCAGTTTGAGCATGCCCTGAACGGCCTGGCGGATGGTGAGGTTGGACATTTTGTTCTCCTTCTCCAGAGGATTTTTGACAAAAGTTCCCTGGGACCCAGATGTGGGCCCTATCAGTACGGATGGATTTTGTTGTGTAGGGGCGGTTGTGCGGAGTCAAATCCATCCCTCCGCACAACCGGAGTCCTTAAAGGTTTACTTGGCCTGCTTGTCGAGCGTGGGCTTCATGGCAATCAGGATTGCAGCGGCGACCACGGCGCCAATCACGATGTCCAGGCAGAACAGCGCGACGTTGTTGGTGGCAAGGGCGACGATAAAGCCACCGTGCGGGACGTAGCAGTCGATACCCTGGAAGGCGGCGAGCGCCGCGCCCACGGCAGAGCCGATGCAGATGCCGGGCAGGGTGTGGCCAAGGTCCTTGACCGCGAAGGGGATAGCGCCCTCGGTAATGCCGATGCAGCCCATGAACAGTGCGGAGATACCCATCTGGCGATCGGCGTCATCGAACTTGTTCTTGGCGATGAGCGCAGCAAGGCCGCAGGCAATCGGGGGAATGGCGACGGCGACGCGGAACATGCCGTTGGGGCCATAGATGCCGGAGGCCATGATGGCCATGGTGAAGGTCGAGGCGGTCTTGTTGATGGGACCACCCATATCGAAGGCGGTCATAACGCCAATGACCAGACCCAGGACAACTGCGGAACCGCCCTGCAGGCTGCCGAGCACGCCGGTGAGCCAGTCCATCACAAAGCCAAGCGGCGTGGCCAGGATGTAGATATAGGCCATGCCCAGGACAAGCGAGGTCAGAATCGGGATGATCAGGATGGGCATGATGGTCTGGATGGTGTTGTTGACCTTCCAGGTCTTCATCCAGCGGACAAAGTAGCCGCAGATGACCGCCATGATCATGGCGCCCAAGAAGCCGGTCGAAACGCTGTTGCCGTTAGGGGTAACGACTGCGTTGTTGACCAGGTAGCCCAGGACAAAACCGGGGGCGAGCGCGGGCTTGCCGGCCATCGAGTAGGAGATGTATGCCGCAAGCACCGGGATCATCATGGAGATGCCGGCCATGCCGATGGTGTTAAGGCTCACCATCAGCGGGTTCGTAACCTCCATGCCGTTGGCGCCGGCGGTACCGGATGCCAGCGAGAAGGCAAGAAACACGCCGCCGATAACGACGATGGGGATAAAATAGGAAACGCCGGTATTGAATGCATTGAGCAGCGTCTTGCCAGGATCGGCAAAGATAGACTGCTTGGACGCCGGTGTCGGGGCCTGCGGGGCAGCGGAGACGGCCTTCTTCTCTGCCTTGGCCTCGGCCTTGGGCGCGTCAACGGCGCCACCCGTCGCCTTGATGATCTCAATGGCCTGGTCGATGATCTTTACCGGATCGGCGATTACATCCGAGGTGCCGACCTTCAGGAACTTGCCCTCGGCCATCTTCTGCTCAAAACGGTCCTCGTTCTCGACACCCACGTCGACGGACTCCAGGACCAGGTCGGCGGAGTCCACGTCTTCCTGCGTGAGCTCATTCTCGATACCCAGGCCACCCTGAGTCTCGACCTTGCACTCGATGCCACGGGCGGCGCATTCATCCTGAATCGCCTTCTGGGCCATATACGTGTGGGCGATACCCACAGTACAGGCGGCAACGCCTACGATCTTCATTGCTTCCCTCTTTTCATAGAGTTGCGTGCGCAAGACACCGTTTGCGGAGGCCTCCGGAGCATCCCCTGCCGTTTGGACTTGCTGTCTTTTCGACAAGAACAATATAGGTGCTCGTTTTTCTTAATGCCAGCTTATTTCGGTAAACGCGCAGGTCAGAGCGTTGGTTATGCGATTTAGTTATGCGTTTAACCAAAAATGAATCCTGCGATTTTGCCCTCGATTTCAAAAGTCAAGAAGTATTTGATTTTCTCGGTAGACGGCAGATGCGCATGCCGGTCACAAATTTCGACCCCACCCGTATGCCGCATTTGTTGCATACTCATATGAAAGGAAAAAGCCGCTCACCGAAGCGTATCCTTCACCAAGACTCAAAGTCATCATGTTGGAAAATGCTCATCTGTCGGAAGGAGTCGCTGTGGCAAAACAGCGCGTTACGATCGCAGACGTCGCTCGAGAGGCGGGAACCTCGACGGCAAGCGTCTCGTATTACCTCAACGACAAACGAGAAAAGCTTAGCGAGAAGACGCAGAACAAAATCGCGCGCGTCATTAAGGAACTCGGATACGTTCCCAACGCCCAAGCGCAGACGCTCACCGGCAAGCAAACCCACGTCATTGCCATCATCATTTTGGATAACACCAACAAATGGGCGGGGCTCGTTCTCAATGGCATGGAGCAGGTCATGCTCCCCGCGGGCTACCAGACGGTCGTTTGCACGAGCAACTTTAACCCCGAGACCGAGCTCATGTACGTCGACAAGATGCTCTCGCTGGGCGTCGATGGCTTTATCATCCAGCCCACGGCAAACTTCAAAGCCGTGCATGACCGCATTAGACGCGCCGGTAAGCCGGTCGTCTTTTTCGATGCGGCCATCTATAGCCCAGGTACCAGCTGGATCAAAACCAACCTTTACGACGGCGTGTACAACGCCACACAGGCACTCCTCGACGCCGGCTACGAAGATTTCTTTTCCATTGCCGCCAACATGACCGAAATGCGCACCCGCATGGAGCGTTTTCAGGGGTATGCCGAGGCGCTGGCAGCGAACGGGCAGCTCTACAAAGCGATTCCCATCGATCACAACAAGCCGTCAATCAACGAGCTCACCGAATACTTTAAATTCAAGTTCAATCCCGCCAAGCGAACCCTTATCTTCGTGCAAAATCAGTGGGCACTTCCCCGTGTCTACAAGGCCCTCCAGCCAATGGCCCATCTGCTTCCGCAGCAAATCGGCCTTTTGGGACTCAACTGCGAAGACTGGACTAATCTCACCACACCGACCGTCTCCACCATCATCGAGCCCGTCGACCAAGAAGGTCGCGAAGCAGCCGAGATGCTGCTCGCCCTACTTGACGGAAGCAGCGAACCCGGCGAGCAGCGCATTCTCGAGTGCAAGCTCAACTGGCTCGACTCCACCTCGATCTAGACCGCGGGACAAATGAATCAGTAGCGTTTGTCTCAAATCTTAAGTATTTGTTCGACAGAACGGCCCCTGCCGGCTCCTGCTAGACTGGTAGATTCCCAACCGTCCATCCAGGAGCCTCCATGTCGCGCAAGTCCGCCTACAAGCAAGTACTTTCCATCGGCACCGCCGTGGTGCTGGGGTTTGCGCTGTTCACAGGGTCGCTCGACGGGGCGCCCAAGCTGTTGTCGCCGCAAAGCGATGAGCAGGCAACGGCTCTGGCCGAGAAGCAAAACGAGAGTCCCAGCCGTACCGACGACGAAGCGGACTTGGTCGCCCGACTCGAATCGGGAACAGCGAGCTCCGAGGACTCTCAAAATAGCCAAGGCTCTGGCGATGGCTCCGATTCCGCCGCAACCGACACCGGTGACGCTGCCTCCGCGGATAGTGCCGCCACCCCCATCGACGAGGTCGAAAACCCCGATCTCGACCGCGCCCGTGGTGTATACCTCAGCAGCATTCCTGACTACGCGGGTAACCCCTACGTTGCCCTTCGCGCCGACAGCATGCACCCGCTCGGCATGCCGTCATTCACACTCGATGAATACGAACGCGCTGCAGAAGAGGGCTGCTTTAAGAAATTCTCCAAGCTCGATAGCCTGGGCCGCACCCGCAAGGCGCTCGCCTGCGCAGGCCCCGAATCACTCGGCCAGGGCAAGCGCGGCGATATCTCGCGTATCCATCCCGCCGGTTGGCACCAGCAGCGCTACGACTTTATTCCGGGCCAGAGCCTCTACAACCGCTGCCACCTCATCGCTTGGTCGCTCTGCGGTGAAAACGCCAACCGCAAGAATCTCCTCACCGGTACACGCTATCTCAACGAGACAGGCATGCTGCCGTTTGAAGAGCAGATCCTCGACTACATCCGCGACACGGGCAACCATGTGCTCTACCGCGTCACGCCCATGTACAACGAAGAGGAACTTGTCTGTCGTGGCGTGCGCCTTGAGGCGCAATCGGTCGAGGACCACGGCAAGACCCTCTGCTTCCATGTATATTGCTATAACCTGCAGCCGCACGTGCAGATCGACTACGCCACCGGCCGCAACCAGGCATCCGGAGACTAGTGCCGACCGCGCCACCCGTAACCCAAAGATGATCTGTTTTCCTCCGTCCCCCAGGGATCAAAAAGGGCCGCCCTGGGTTACCCAGAGCGGTCCTTGCATCGGCATATATGTTGCAGGCAACGCCACACGCTACTTGGCGCGACCCTCCTCATAGCGCTCGACCAGCTTGGCCTGAACGTCATAGGGAACCTGCTCATAGCCAGCGGGCTTCATGGTAAAGTCACCCGTGCCGCGCGTGATAGAGCGCAGGCGCGTCGAGTAATCCGTCAGCTCGGCGAGAGGTGCCTGGGCGATGACCACGGTGTCGCCGCGTTCATCGGTCTCCATGCCCGTCACGCGACCGCGCGATGCCGAGATGTCACCCATCACGGCGCCGGCGTAGCTCTCGGGAATAGTCACCGTGATTTCCTCGATGGGCTCCAGCACCACCGGGTCGGCATCGGCGCATGCCTTGCGCAGGCCGATGCGAGCCGCCGCGCGGAACGCCATCTCGTTGGAGTCGACGCTGTGATACGAGCCGTCGTACACAGCCACGCGAATGCCCGTGAGCGGGTAGCCGGCAATGATGCCGTCCTTCATGGTCTCCTGGACACCCTTGTCCACGGCGGGGATCAGCGAGCGCGGAATGCGGCCGCCCACGACCTCATCCACAAACTCGTAGCCGTCGCTCGTGCCGTCGGGCCCAATAAGCGGCTCCACGCGCAGCCAGCAGTCGCCGTACTGACCGGCGCCACCGGTCTGCTTCTTGTGGCGACCCTGGGCGCTCGCCGTGCGGCGGATGGTCTCGCGATACGGAATGCGGATCGGCACGCTCTTGGCCACGACCTTGGTGCGATCCTCCAAACGGTTGAGCAGCACCGAAACCTGCGCCTCACCAACGGCGGAGATGATAGTCTGGCCCGTCTCCTCGTCACGATCGATGCTCATGGTCGGATCAGCCTTGCACGCCTTCTCGATAAACGTATAGAGCTTCTCTTCGTCGCCACGGTTCTCGGCCTCGATGGCAATGCGGTACTGCGAGTTGGGGAACTTAAACGCCGCAGCCTCGACCTTACCGGTAATGGAGAGCGTATCGCCCGTCTCGGCCGCCAGCTTGGGCGCCACGATGATGTCGCCGGCATAGGCGTGACCGACCTCGGTCATGTCGCGGCCGCACATCACATACAGGTGGGCCAGACGATCGCTCTTGCGGGTACGCGCGTTGATCAGCTCAAGACCCGGCTCAAGCGTACCCGTCAGCACCTTGATAAAGCTGATGCGACCCTGCTGCGGATCGGCCAGCGTCTTAAACACAAACGCCACCGGACGGTCATCGTCGCTCGAAATCTTGAGCGAATCACCGTCGATGAGCGGCATCTCGCCGTAGTCCGTCGGCGCCGGGAAGTACGTGGCGATGTCGTCCATCAGCGAGTTGACGCCCTGCTCCTTAATGCAATCGCCCGCAAAGACCGGCACAAAGATGCGCTCGGCGATCGCCTTCGACAGCAGGCCTTCGAGCTCCTCCTGCGTCAGCGTCTCCTCGCCTTCCAAGTACTTCATCATCAGTTCGTCGTCAGCCTCGGCCACCAGCTCGCACAGATGGTCATGGGCCTCCTCGGCCTGGGCACGATACTCCTCGGGAATCTCCGACTCAACGGCCTCGGCGCCGTTGCAATGGCGCGCCTTCATGCGCACCAGGTCGATGATGCCGTCAAAGTCCTCGCCCTCGCCCCAGGGAAGGGTCACGGCGCCCAGGCGCGTGCCAAAGCGCTCCTGCAGCAGGTCCATCGTGGTCGCAAAGCTGGCCTCGGGGCGCGACAGGCGGTTTACGAACACCGCACGCGCCAGACGCAGGTCCTCGGCGGCATACCAGAGCTTAACCGTCGTAGGCTGTGGGCCGGCCTCGGCGTCGACCACAAACAGAGCCGTCTCGCAGACGCTCATCGCGGCAAAGGCGTCGCCGATAAAATCGGGGTAGCACGGGGCATCGAGCACATTGATGCGCGCGCCCTTCCAGTCGATCGGCGCGATGGTCGTCGAGATGGAAAATGCACGCTTGACCTCTTCGGGGTCATAGTCGAGCGTGGGCTTGGTGCCGTCGTGGCCGCCCAGGCGGGCGGTCTTGCCGGAAAGGTGGAGCATGGCCTCGGCGAGTGAAGTCTTGCCCACCCCGCCTTGGCCTACGAGCACCACGTTCCTTACGTTACCGGTCTTGGGAGCACCCATGATGACCTCCTTGCAGGGCCGCGCGCAATGCGCGACGCCAACGGGGAGAGTTCGCGGTCGGTGCCATCCCGGGAGCAGCATGGTCGGCAGCCGAGCCGACTCACCCTCCAAATGTCCTATGCCACCACCCTACCCTCACGGGCGACCGTCCATGCATACCTTTCGGCGCACGTATGAATACAGGCGGCGAGAGGAAGAGACAAGCTTGTGAGGCGATTATTGAACCCCGTCGATGCAAACAAAAAGCCGCCACAGACCGTAAGACCTGCGGCGGCTTCGCCTTAATTAATAGTTGAGTAAATACCTGAGCCTATCCCTCGATACGGCTCAAGAACTCACGGGTGCGCTGCTCACGCGGATGGTCGATGACCTGCTCGGCAGGACCCTCCTCGACAATGCGGCCGCCATCCATAAAGACCACGCGGTCGGCAACATCGCGCGCAAACTGCATTGCGTGGGTCACAATCACCATCGTCATATTCTGCGCGGCAAGGTCTTTAATGACACGCAGCACCTCGGCCGTCAGCTCGGGATCGAGCGCCGAGGTCGGCTCATCAAAGAACAAGATTTCCGGGTCGAGCGCCAGGGCGCGGGCAATACTCACGCGCTGCTGCTGCCCGCCCGAAAGCTCACACGGAACCTTGTTCTCGTTGCCCGTAAGCCCCATCTGCGCGATCAACTCACGCGCACGAGCTTCCGCCTGTTCGCGCGGGCGCTTAAGCACGCGGATCGGCGCGTCGATGATGTTTTTCATCACGGTATAGTGCGGGAACAGGTTGTAATTCTGGAACACCAGGCCGAATCGCGAGCGTGCCCGCTTGGGCACATCGCCCTTCGCATAGACTGCGCCCGAACCCGCATCCGTCGCAACGGCAAGGTCACCAAACGAGAGCGAGCCTCCGCCGAGTGTCTCGAGCAGCGTGGCACACCGCAGCAGCGTGGACTTGCCGCCACCCGAAGGCCCGATAATCGCCACGACCTCGCCACGCTTGACCTCGAGCGAGATATCCTTGAGCACCTCATTGCCGCCAAACGCCTTGCGAGCGCTTTCGATTTTCATCACCGAGTTAGTCATGATAATAGTCCAGCTTCTTTTCGGCGGCGCCCAACAGCATCTCGACCACGAAGTTGAAAACCCAGTAGATCAGCGCCGCAATCGCAAACGGTACCATGCTCACCTGCGAGGCAACCAGGGCCTTGGCGGTCGAGAACATCTCGCCCACGCCAATGGCAAACGCCAGCGACGTGTCCTTGACCAGCGTGATGATCTCGTTGCCCATCGCCGGCAGAATACGCTTGGCGACCTGCGGCATCACGATATACAGAAACGTCTGCACGCGCGAATAGCCCAGCACCTCGGCAGCCTCGTATTGACCGCGCGGAATGGACTGCAAGCCCGAGCGATAGATCTCGGCAAAGTAACCGGCGTAGTTGATGATGAACGCCACGACGCACGCCGTCCACTTGGAATCGGGCGTGAGCGAAATGCCAAACACGTAGTACGGGGCAAAGTAGATGGCAAACATCTGCAGCATGAGCGGCGTACCGCGCATGACCGAGATATAGATGCGCGCAATCCAGCGAAGCGGCGCGATTTTGCTCATGCGCATAAACGCCACGGGAATTCCCAGCGGAATCGACCCGAGCAGCGTCAGCACAAACAGCTGCAAACTGACCAAGAATCCCTGGCCAAGCATCTGCATCATGACCTGAATAGACAACCTACCTTCTCCTTCGCAGCAACAGAACGGCTGATCTTATTCTCAAATAGGCACAGTGCCCAAGATTGCGAGCGACAAGCCCGACGAAGCGTACTTTGGTACGCGAGGAGGGTTGGAGCCGCAAGGTTGGGTGCTGCGGCTATTTGAGAGCCCAGTTGTCGAAGGACAGGCCGTAGCTTGCATACTTGTCGCACAGGTCCTGAACCGTGCCGTCCTCATAGAGTGCCTTGAGCGACTCGGTCACGGCGTCGGCCGACTTGGTGTCGCCCTTCTTAAAGCCGACGGCGTAGTGCTCGCTGGACAGCGGCTCATCAAGCTGCGTATAAGCATCGGGCTTGGCGGCAAGCTGATACTGGGCAATCGAAAGGTCGCACGCCACGGCATCGACCGCGCCGCTCTCGAGCTGCATAAAGGCCGTGTTGTACTCGCCGATCGTGTCGAGCGTGGCAAACGTCGCTGCCAGATCCTTCTGGTCACCCTCAAGCACGTCCTGCGCAGCGGAATCAGTCTGGGTAATCACAGTCTTGCCGGCAAGATCGTCCCAGCCCTTGATGCCCGCATCCTTCTTGACCACCAGCACCTGCTCGTTGAGCATGTACGGCTCGGAGAACGTGTAGTCGTCCTCACGGCCCTCCATGGTAAAGCCGTTCCAGATGCAGTTGATGGCGCCCGAGTTAAGCAGCGTATCCTTGGCGTCCCAGTCGATGGCCTCGTATTTGACCTCCCAGCCCTGCTTATCGGCAACAGCCTTGGCCAGATCGAGATCAAAGCCGGTGTACTCGCCATCGTCGCCCACAAAGCCGTACGGAGGATAGGACTTATCGAAGCCCACCACGAGCTTCTTGGACTCCGCAGCACCCTTCACATCCTTGGCCGCGGCAGAGCCAGCAGCGGAGCCCTTGCCGGCACCACCGCCGCAACCGACAAGACCAAGGCCAAGCACCGTGGCGAGCGAGCCGGCTAGACCAACAAACTGACGACGAGACATATCGGTGTTCATGGTATTCCCCCTTGATGGCACTTTAGTTAGATAAAGTGAGTCATGTAACGTTCAGAATCATACACTTTAGCGTGATAGAGCACAAGGCGAGTTTGCCCGCTTGCATGAGGGGTGTGGGGTTAAGTTTCCTGCTCTACAGTCCTGCTCACGACGGAGGCCACATTAAGTGGCCTCCTGTTCGTGCGGAACTCGCGATAAACTTAACCCCCACACCCCTCACGCGGCGGGCAACCGTCGTTGGGCTTATCGCTGACACGATTAAACCGCTTGCATATCGTCTGCTGGCTTGGCACGGTACAATACTTGCAGCTTTAATTCATGAATTAGTGGAGTTATTGATGGCAGAATCTCGTGCGGAGCGTAGGGCTCGTCGTGCTTTGGTGGAGGCGGTTGAGGGGTCGAAGGAGGAGAAATCTTCTACGAAATCCAAGTCTTCTAAAGCTGCAAAAAGCAAATCGGCTAAGGGCAAGGCCAAGCGTCCCGGCTCTCGTCGGAACGAGGATAAGGCATCTCAGACTCGCTCCAAGCGCTCGCATAAAGATCAGGTTTCGTCTGCGCGTAAGGCTGTGGACCCCAAGTCTCCCTGTTCGATCATGAAAGCTTGCGGTGGGTGTACGGCGCTCAATCGTCCTTATAAGAAGCAGTTGGCAGCCAAGCAGGCCGCCATGGAGGAGCTTTTTGCTACCCTTTGCGAGCGCGAGGGCATTAGCGTCGACCCCATTCGCGGTATGGGCGTCACCCTGGGCGACCCGGGCAAATATCCTGCGCCGCGCGGTTTTCGCCATAAGGCCGCCACTCCCTTTGCTCCCGGTAAGGAGGGTGCTGTCCGTTGCGGTTTCTTTGAGCGCGGCACGCACAAGATCGTTGCCGTACCCGAGTGTCCTGTCGAGGCACCGGGTGCCCGTCAGATTCTCAACGGCATCGCACGCGAAGCTGAGCGGCTGCATATTCCCGCCTTTAATGAGGACAAGCATCTTGGTTTGCTTCGCTATGCCGTCGTCCGCTGCGGTTGGCGTACCGACCAGGTCATGGTCACGCTCGTGACCGCTCAGCGCGACTTGCCGCATGCGCAGGAGTTCTTTGAGGCTGTCGCCGCGCTCAATCCGCACATCGTCACCGTCGCCCAAAACATCAACGGACGTCCCGGCAACGCCATCCTCGGCGAGGAAACCCGCATTGTATATGGCGCCGAGTGCATGCGCGACCAGCTGCTCGGCTGCGAGTTCGATATCTCCCCCACCGCGTTCTACCAGACCAACCCGCAGCAGACCGAGCTGCTCTATCAGCTCGCGATTGACGGCATGGACCTGCAGCAGGGCGACGTACTCATGGATGCCTATTGCGGTAGCGGAACTATCGGCCTGTGCGCAGCCAAAGCCGCCCAGGACAAGGGCGTCGGCATTATGCTGCTTGGCGTGGAGCGCAACCACGCCGGCATTGCCGACGCACGTCGTAATGCCGAGCTCAACGGCCTCACCCGCAGCGCTTGGTTTATGGCTGACGATGCCACCGACTACATCCTAGATGCCGCCGACAACAACGAGCGGGTCGATGTCCTTTCCATCGATCCGCCGCGCGCCGGCTCTACCCCCGAGTTCCTCGAAGCTGCCTGCGCGCTTAAGCCGCGCCGCATCACCTATATCAGCTGCAACCCCGTGACTCAAGAGCGCGACCTGCATCAGCTTCTCGACGGAGGCTATCGCCTGCTCAAGATCACGCCCGTCGACATGTTTCCTCACACCGACCACACCGAAACCGTAGCGGTCCTCGAACGCCGCTAACCAACCTCAGTAGATTTTTGGGACAAGAAAGGGGGCGACCCGTCTGGGCCGCCCCCTTCGCTTGGTTTATAAATTCCGCTACATCCCCTTGCACAGGTCGCACACGCCGGCTGCCGCCATCTCGCGCAGCAGCGTCTCGCGATCGCGCGTCACGATCAGATCCAACGGGAAGTGAATCTCGTCGAGCATCTTGCGAGCGTAATCGAGCTTACCAATTGCCATGCCAATGTGCGCATCGGTCGAAACGCCAATGCCTACGCCCAGCTCGGCGCA
Source organism: uncultured Collinsella sp. (assembly GCA_902494765.1). Lineage (GTDB taxonomy): Bacteria > Actinomycetota > Coriobacteriia > Coriobacteriales > Coriobacteriaceae > Collinsella. The sequence goes on along the minus strand of CABUUK010000023.1, from coordinate 8,836 downwards.
GCGCTCGGCGATCTTGCGGCATACGGCCCAATGCTCAGTGTCGACACCGTGTTCAAGACTATGGTTGTTGATCTCAATAATCTTGTGCTTGGCCTTAGCTGCCAACAGCACCTCGTCGATATCGAACGGCACGCCCGAACGCCCCGTGTGACCCAGCATGAACACCTTGGGGTGCTCCAGGGCATTGATATACATCTCGGTCGTCTGGGCCAGCGTCGCGCCCTCGGCAATCTGCGGATTATGCACGCTTGCAACCAAATAATCCAAATTACGCGTAACCAAATCGAACAGCGAATGCTGACGGCTGTACGAATCGCCGGCAATATCGAGCGTGACAAGAGTGTCCTCGCCAAACAGGCTTCCGTCCAGCGAAACGATATCGGCCTCGGCACCACGCAGCACCAGCACGCCGCTCCAAATGCGCGGCCAGATATCCTGGTTGATAAAGAACTGGTAACTGCGCAGGTCATTGGGGCAAGCCGTAACCATAGAGCTCAAATGGTCGGCAGATCCGAGCACCTGCAGACCACGCTCTGCCGCCCAGTACACATTCTCCTCAATGGTCGAATATGCATGCGCAGAGAACATCGTATGGGTATGAATGTCACAAGAAAGCAGGTAGGGCATCAGGTCTCCTTATCTGGCACGGCCGTCGCTTATATTCATTGTACGCATAGCCTTCGATAGTCGTAAAACCACTCCATCCCAAAGACACAACGTCCATGACAACGGGGTCCGGCTTAACACCAAACCCCGTTTCACGTAAAACATTGTAGGCAGAGCGCTTTACTTTTAACGATACTCGTCCGCCAACTGTTTCCAAGCGGGTAGCGAATTGACAATCGTTTCGTAGCTCACGCAATAGCCCAGGCGGAACCAACCCGGCATACCAAAGCTGTCCGAGGGAACCGCAAGCAACTCATACTTCTTTGCGCGCTCACAGAACGCATTCGCATCGGGCTCCAACGCTTTCACCCATAGGTAGAACGCGCCATCCGGCTCAACATAGGTGTAGCCATACTCCGCTAGTGCGTCGGTAAGCGCGGTGCGGTTACGTGCATAGGCCTCAACGTCACTCGGCTCATCGATGCAGTCGATAATTACGCGCTGAAAGAGTGCCGGTGCGCATACAAAACCCAGCGTACGGGCAGCGCCCGCAACAGCCGGCATCAGACGGGCAGCCTGCGGATTGGTGTTGGGAACCAAGATCCACCCCACGCGCTCACCCGGCAGCGACAGCGACTTGGAATACGAGTAGCACACGATGGTGTGCTCGTAGATCGAGGGCACCCAAGGCACCTCGGCACCGTACACGATCTCGCGGTACGGCTCATCCGAGATGAGCATAATCGGATTCTCGGGATCGCGCTGAGCGTTGGCCTCGCGCAGAACATTGGCCAGTCGCGTCAGCGTGTCGCGCGTATACACGGCGCCGGTCGGGTTATTCGGCGAGTCGATGATGACGGCAGTCGTCTTATCGGTAATCGCCTTGAGCACGTTGTCCACACTCAGCTGGAACGTATCTTCATTGGCGAGCGCCTCAACACACGTACAGCCGGCTTTCTCAATCCACACGCGATACTCCGGGAAGTACGGTGCAATGGCGATAACCTCATCGCCCGGGTTCGTAACGGCGTTGAGCGTGCAGGTGAGCGAAGCCGCGGCGCCCACGGTCATAAAGACATCCTTGCCCTCATAACTCGTACCAAAGCGGCGGTTGAGCGACTCAGCCACGGCGGTACGGCACTGCGGCAGGCCCGGTGCGGGCGTGTATCCGTGCAGCTGGTCACTCGGCAGCTCCAAGGCCTTCTTAATGGACTCCGCCACGGCAGCGGGCGCCGGAACGCTCGGGTTACCCAGCGAAAAATCGAATACATTTTCCGCACCAATCTGCGCCTTGCGCTCAAGGCCATAGCTAAAAATCTCGCGGATGATGGAGCTTTCCGCACCGCGAGCATACATAGTTTCGTTGATCATCTGTTCCCCTTTCACATAGGCGCTATTGTACGCTTTAGCCGAGCAAAGCGCCGCAGCAATGTTGATTGGGGACAGACTTAAATGCGTGAAAACGCTCATTTAAGTCTGTCCCCAATCAACAGATGGCCCAATATCGCTCAAAAAAAGCCTCCGCAGGTTTCCCCGCGGAGGCTTTCGCCACAAAGACTATTTGTCGGCGTCGGTGTCGGCGTCGGCTTCGGCGACGGCATGGTCATCGTCAGCATCATCGGATGCGGCGTCGGCATCCTCCTGCATAGCCGCCTGCGCAAATGCGGCGGCATCGGCCGCCAGCTCCTCCTCGCTCATACGAGGCGCACCCTTCTTGGTCGGCATGCCGGCCGCCTTGGCATTGCGCTCCTCCTTGGCCGCCAGGATATCGCCCTCGCGCTCAAGGTAGGCGTCCCACTCGTTGTCGAGCAGGGCATTCACGGCGTCGCCTTCGACGGTCTCGCGCTCAAGCAGCACCTTGGCCATCAAATCGAGCTGGTCGCGACGGGCATCCAAAATCTCGACCGCACGACGATGGGCCTCACGCATAATGCGCTGGACCTCGATGTCGATGCGGCGCGCCGTCTCCTCGGAGTAATCCTGGTGATCGGCGTAGTCGCGGCCCAGGAATACCTGATGCTGCGCCTCACCAAACACCTGCGTTCCAAGCTCCTCGCTCATGCCCAGGCGCGTGACCATCTCGCGCGCCATCTTGGTCGCGCGCTCCAGATCGTTGCTCGCGCCCGACGTGATGTCGTCGCACATGAGTTCCTCGGCAACGCGACCGCCCAAGAACACGGCAAGCTCGTCGAGCATCTCGTTCTTGGTCTTGAGGAAGTGGTCCTCCTGCGGAAGCTGCAGCGTGTAGCCCAGCGCCTGGCCGCGGCTGACGATCGAGATCTTGTGAACCGGATCGGAGTGCTCCAGGATGTGACCCACCAGGGCATGGCCGCTCTCGTGGTAGGCGATCGTGGTGCGCTCGGCCTCGGTCATCACGCGACCCTTGCGCTGCGGACCGGCAATCACGCGCTCCATCGATTCCTCGACCTCGTCCATCGAGATCACGGAACGATGGCGGCGGGCAGCCAGCAGCGCAGACTCGTTGAGCAGATTTGCCAGATCGGCGCCGGTGAAGCCAACGGTCATCTGGGCGAGCTTCTCAAACTTCACGTCCTCGTCCATCGGCTTGTTCTCGGCATGCACGCGCAAGATCTGCTCGCGGCCCTTCACATCCGGACGGTCAACCGTAACCTGACGGTCAAAACGACCGGGGCGCAGCAACGCCGGATCCAGGATGTCAGGACGGTTGGTTGCAGCGATCAGGATGACCGACTCGCTCTCCTCAAAACCGTCCATCTCGATCAGCAGCTGGTTGAGCGTCTGCTCGCGCTCGTCGTGACCGCCGCCCAAGCCAGCTCCGCGCTGACGTCCCACAGCATCGATCTCATCGATGAAGATGATCGACGGAGCCTGGGACTTGGCCTCCTTAAAGAGGTCACGCACGCGGCTGGCGCCGACACCCACGAACATCTCGACAAAGTCGGAACCCGAGATGCTAAAGAACGGCACGCCCGCCTCGCCGGCTACAGCCTTGGCCAGCAGCGTTTTACCGGTGCCCGGAGGGCCCACCAGCAACACGCCGCGCGGAATCTTGGCGCCCAGCTTGCGATAGCGGTCCGGATCGCTCAAAAAGTCACGGATCTCCTCGAGTTCCTCGACTGCCTCGTCCACGCCGGCAACGTCTTCAAACTTGACCTTGGGGCGCGTGGCCTCGTTGGTCTTGGCGTTGGTCTTGCCAAACTGCATGTTCCTGTTGTTGGCGCCCATCATCTGGCGCATAAAGTAGAACATGATGGCGATAAGGGCGATCGTCGGAAGCACACTCATCGCCAAGTCGCCCCAAAAATCGGGATCGTTGGTGTTGACGATGTACTTGGTATCGGGGTGCTCCGCCATGAGCTCGGCAAGCGAATCGGAGCCGACATAGGTCGAGGAGAAGCTCTTGAGCTCGCTCGTATCGCCCTTGTCCTTCTTCGTCTTCCAGTAATGACCCGTCACGCTTCCGTCTTGAACCGTATAGGTCAGATCTTCGACGCGATCCTGCTTGATGGCGCTCACCATCTCGCTCGTCGCGAGCTTAACGGTATTGCTGGAATTGGCAAAGCCGGAGCCCATGTTAAAGAAGGCGTAGCCCAGAAGCGCGCAAGCCAGAATAAAATACAGCCAGCCCGTACGCGTGGGCTTCTTGCCTCCGGGCATCCCCGGGATCTTAGGCTCCCGGGGAGTCTGGGAATTGTTATCGTTATGGTCGTCGGGCATCTTACGAATAAACCTCCGGTTTCAAAATGCCCAGATACGGAAGGTTACGATAGCGCTCGGTATAGTCGAGGCCGTAGCCCACCACAAAGGCATCGGGGCAATGGGTTCCAACATACTTGGGCGTGATGGCCGAGGTGCGGTCCTCAACGTCCTTCCACAGGAAGGCAGCGACCTCCAGCGAAGCGGGCTTGCGGCTCTCGAGGTTCTTCATCAGGTACTTGAGGGTCAGGCCCGAGTCCAGAATGTCCTCGACGATCAGCACGTCGCGACCACGGATGTCGATATCCAGATCCTTAATGATACGCACGATGCCCGAAGACTTCACACCGTCGCCATAGCTCGAAACAGCCATGAAATCGATGTTGGTCGGTAGCTCAATCTTGCGCATCAGGTCGCCCATAAAGACAACGGCACCGCGCAGAACCGCGATCAGCACCAGATCCTTACCCGCGTAGTCGCGAGTGATCTCCTCGCCCAGGCGAGAAACGATGCCGTCGATATCCTCCTGCGTAAACAGAACCTTCTCGATATCCGGATGTTGAGAAGCCATGACAACCCTTTCTTGTGCTTAATCGCCCACACACCGCCGTATGGACGCGAACTACACATTCTAGCAGCGCACGGGGTATATTTTCCAGCCCGCGCACCATCAGCGCGGGAATACCGTCAACGCCGCACAGAACAGCTGGTGCGAGGGGCTAATCCGCGTCAACCACGCGAAGCAGATAAGCCACACGCGTCGCCGCCGTGCATTTAAAACGTTCGTCCGCGCGAACTCCGGCGACCCACACCACGGCACCTCCCGGCGCCGTCCTCACCACGGGCACGCCGGCGCGCTCGGAAACGGGAATGCGAGCCTCGCCTAGCAAGTCGGATACCTTCTTGCTTCGGCCACTCATTCCTAACGGGCACATCACGTCTCCCGGTGCGGGACCGTCCACCCACAGGCGCGCCAATCGCGCCTCTGCAGGGATCTCGCCACGTGAGCCCGCCAGGATCCGCTCACTATCGCTGTCGGCAAAACCCAGGGCAGCCGCGTCTACCAAAGCTGTCACTTCCCCGGCAGCCGCAAGCTCACGGGCGCGGCGCACGATATCGCATCCCGGCTCAACGGCCATCGGCTCTGCGACTAGCATGCGCCCCCCGCCCAACGGCAAACGACCGGGTATGGTAATCCAGTCCGCAACCAGCCCCTCACGAGCCGCCGGCGCCTTAAATGCCAGCATGCCAAACTCAACGCGCGCGTCAATTCCCGCCGGAAGCGTAACCGAGCCGGCGCCCTCGGCAACGCAGGAAAGGACTCGCTCCACATGTCGCATCTCTGGACGAGCGTCCGGATCGATGCGCTTAATCGCCAGTCGCACGATGCGCCGCGCGATTACCACCTCGGCCGCAGCAAGGCGCCTGGCATCGAGCACCAGCGCGCCCGCTGCCTCCTTACGCAGGCAGCTTCGAAACGCCTGTGCCGAAAGCTGAGACAAAAACGCGTCCTCATCGCCTAAGATCTCGCAGGCGGCGCCAATCGTCTTGCAGACGCTCGCGTTGCGCTGCGCCACCACCGGCATCACTCGATGGCGCACGTAGTTTCGCAGATACGAGATATCCTCATTGCTCTCGTCTTCACGCCACGGCTGACCATGTACCTGTAGATAGCCCACGAGCTCGCCATGAGTTAGGTCGAGCAAGGGACGCACCACGATATTCCTCCGGCGAGGAATGCTCGATAGGCCAGCGGGCCCTGAACCCTTAATCGCGTTCATCAAAAACGTTTCCGCGCGATCCGAAGACGTGTGCGCGGTGCAGATACGAGCCGCCGTTCGCGGTGCCCCCGTCTGGGCGCAGAGCTCGCGAACATACCTCCGCGCCGCGGCATAGCGCACCTCGCGGGCCGCGGCCTCAATATTGCCCGACTCCCCATCAAAATAAGCGTGCTCCACGCACAGCGGTAAACCATATTTCGCGCAGAGCTCACGCACAAAGGCCTCGTCGTCATCGGACGCCTTGCCGCGCAGATGATGGTTTACATGCAGCACATGCAGGCGCTCGCGAGCAATGGGGGCAACACCGCGTCCGTCTTGGATATCCAGCTTTGATGTGCACGCCATAAGAAGCAGTGCCGTCGAGTCCGCGCCGCCTGATACCATGAGCACGACAGGAGCAGCCTGCTGCCTCGTCCGGGACTCATCGACTGCCCCAGGCACGGCATGGTGTCCATAATGCTGAGATACCGTAGGCATTTGCTTCCTCCCCTATTCGTCCGCACCCATTGTATCCTTTGGAATCTTATGTCTCGTCTGCACCTTCATATCCTCGGCAGTGGCTCTAAAGGCAACTGCGCACTCATCGAGGGCCCGCAGGGGCTCATTATGGTCGATGACGGACTGTCTCGCCGCGAGACATTAAAGCGCATGGCAGAACTGGGGCTCTCGACAGACAACGTCTCGGCTCTTCTCATTACTCATGAGCATAGCGATCACATCAAGGGCCTCGATGTCTGGTGCAAGCACTGGCACCGCCCCCTCTTTGCCAGCAGGGGGACTCTTTCGAGCAAAGAAAATCTTTCGCATCTGCCTGTCGAGGAATTCGATCCCGGTGACACCCTATCCATTGCCGGCATCCACGTGCAAACCTACTCAACATCACACGATGTCATCAATCCAGTCGGTTATCGATTCGACACCCTCGATGATTCCATCGGCTTTGCCACCGACACCGGAGAGCTATCGAGCCAAGCCATGAACACCCTCAAAGATTGTCGAGTCCTCGCGCTCGAGAGCAACCATGATGTGACCATGCTGCGCGAGGGAGAATATCCCCGCTTTCTTCAGGAGCGCATCCTGTCTGCAAGGGGACACCTCTCCAATGGCCAAGCCGCCGAAGCCGCGCGCGAACTTGTTACCGATCGCACCGAACAGCTCATTGCCATGCATATCAGCCAAGATAACAATCGTCCGAGCCTTACCGTCAAAAGCTATGCCAAAGCTCTGGCCGCAACCCTGGATGACGAGGTCGGCAGCTCCGCAACCCTTCTCCAAGGATCGCGAAAACTCTCGATACGCCCTGCGAGTCAGTATCAGCCGGCAACCATTCAATAGACTGTCCTAGACAGCAAAAGGGGCCGAGAATCGCTTCCCAGCCCCTTTTGCTGTCTTTTCATAGCGCAGAACACCAACGAAGTTAGTCGATGGAGATCTTCGTAACGTTCTTCTTCTCGACGATCTTGGGAACCGTAACGGTCAGGATGCCGTCAGCGTACTTAGCCGAGAGGCCCTCGCTCGAAGCGTCCTTTAGATACACGCCACGCGTCGCGCTGTACGAGCTGAACTCCTTCTGCAGGAAGTTCTTGCCCTCGTTCTCCTCGTCTTCCTCGACATTCACGCTAATGGACAGACGGCCCTCATTGAGCTCGACATCGATATCGTCCTTGGCGACACCGGTCAGATAGGCCTTGACCTCATAGCCGTCGCCCTTATCCTCAACGTCAACGGGAAACGCCTTGGAAGCAATCGAGTTGTTTGCAAGGTCGGTCATATCATCAAACAGATCGAACAGCGAGCTAGCAGAAGGACGAACGCCAAAAACCGAACGATAAGGAACCATGCTTGCCATGTTTACCACTCCTTTTAGGACTGCCGAGCCATCTTCTAGGTGACTGGGACTTCTTTTGACGCTCTTATATATGCCCACCCAGTGCTTATATATACATCGACTATAAAGTTTTTTGAGTCCAGTACTATAAGCATATCTAAGTGTGTGTGACTAAGGTTTTAGTAAGGTTAAGGTTCTTTGAACCAGAGCTTAAATAACGAGTATGTTCGCAGCTACAAATAACAAGGGGCTTACAATGAGCGCGTACACGTTGTTGGTAACGAGCTAAAGGGCATCATGGACGACCAAAACCAGAACAAAATGTTTATGCCGACGCAGGGGGAAGATACTTCCACGCAGCCGCCACGGTTCCATCGCCCCCACATCTCGCAAGAGCCCATTAATGATCCGGAGCCCGAGTATGTGACGAGAAATCGATATCAAACACTCGAGGATGCCCAAACGGGGCGTAAACATATGGGCGTCGCCTCGGGAGACCCTGTATATCTGAAAGACGCACCATTATCTAAAAACAGCGCAGCTAGTGATGAGCCGATGAAAGCATCCGCCACTCATCAACAAAAAGGTCCTCGACCAAAGCAAACCTTGACGCATTCGGCTCGCTATCTCGAAACGCCAAAACAGGGAAAATCAATCTTCGTTTCATCAAGTAAACGACGCAAGCAGCATCGACTGACAATCCTGCTTTTGATCATTGTGGCCATAGCAGTTGCCCTTGTTATTCGATTTATCTTCTTTAAATAAAGGCTCAATACCAAAAACGATAAGATCGTCTGGTGTAATAGAGTCATTTACGCCCCATAAACGCAAAAAGGGGGAGTCCGCGAGGCCTCCCCCTTCTCAGTTCAAGCGTACGGCTCGGTGCCGTCCACCGGTCAGCGGCGCCCTGGCCTCCCACGGGCTGACCCCGCAGTACTCTCGG
>CABUUK010000022.1 GCA_902494765.1 uncultured Collinsella sp. | reverse complement strand
TCGTGCTGTTCCTGGTGCCGTTCCTAATTGCCGGCTACGACGTGCTCCAGAAGGCGTTCAACAACATCCGCCGCGGCAAGGCCTTCGACGAGAGCTTCCTCATGGCCGTCGCGACCATCGGCGCGTTTGCCATGGTGCTCTTCCCCGATACCGACCCGCACATGGCCGAAGGCGCCGCCGTCATGCTGTTCTACCAGGTCGGCGAGCTGTTTCAGGCGTACGCCGTGGGCAAGAGCCGCAAGTCGATCAGTGCCATGATGGACATCGCGCCCGACTACGCTAACGTCGAGCAGCCCGACGGTACACTCGAGCAGGTCTTCCCCGATGACATCGCGGTCGGCACCGTGATCGTGGTCAAGCCCGGCGAGCGCGTGCCTATCGACGGCGTCATCGTCGAGGGCGAAACCCAGCTCGACACCGCCGCCCTTACCGGTGAGTCGGTCCCCCGCCCGGCCAAAACCGGAGACGATATCATCAGCGGCTGCATCAACATGACGGGGCTCATCCACGTGCGCACCACCAAGCCCTTTGGCGAGTCCACCGTCGCACGCGTCCTGGAGCTCGTGGAAAATGCCAGCGAAAAGAAGGCGCGCACTGAGAACTTTATCACGCGCTTCGCCCGCGTCTACACGCCCGCCGTCACCGGCGCTGCCGCGGTACTCGCGCTCGGCGGCGGCTTGGTCACCGGCGCCTGGTCCGACTGGATCCTGCGCGGCCTGACCTTCCTGGTCGTCAGCTGCCCGTGCGCGCTCGTGATTAGCGTCCCGCTCAGCTTCTTTGGCGGCATTGGCGGCGCATCCAAGCTGGGCGTCCTCATCAAGGGCTCCAACTACCTCGAGACGCTCGCCGATGTGGACACCGTCGTCTTTGACAAGACCGGCACGCTCACCAACGGCACGTTTTCGGTCGTGGCGGTACACCCCGAGGCTGGCTACACCGAGCAGTCGCTGCTTGAAGTCGCAGCTCTTGCGGAGTCGTTCTCCGATCACCCCATCGCGCAGTCCGTGCGTGTCGCCTACCAGGGCGAGGTCGACCCCAAGCGCGTTAGCAACTCCGCCAACGACGCGGGCCACGGCGTGACGGCAACCATCGACGGCAAGCACGTCGTCGTTGGCAACGCAAAAATGCTCGCCGCGACCGGAGTCGAAGCGCCCGATTGCGAGGTCGTCGGTACGATCCTTCACGTGCTGGTCGATGGCATCTATGCCGGCCACATTGTAATTGCCGACACCGTCAAGGCCGATGCCGAGCAGACGATCAGCGACCTGCACGCCGCCGGCGTCAAGCGCACCGTCATGCTCACGGGCGACCGCGAGGAGGTTGCGGCGTCTGTGGCCAAGCAACTCAGTCTCGACGAGTTCCACGCGCAGCTGCTGCCGGGCGATAAGGTCGAGCGTGTTGAGGCGTTGCTCGCGGCCGAAAGCGGCAAGGGCAAGCTCGCCTTTGTCGGCGACGGTATCAACGACGCACCTGTGCTTACGCGCGCCGATGTGGGCATTGCCATGGGCGCTATGGGTTCCGACGCCGCGATTGAGGCCGCCGACGTGGTGCTCATGGATGACAAGCCGTCCAACATTTCCCGCGCGATCCGCGTGGCGCGCAAGACCATGGCGATTGTTTGGCAGAACATCATCTTTGCGCTGGGCATTAAGCTGCTGATTCTAGTGCTGGCAGCACTCGGCATTGCCAACATGTGGCTTGCTGTGTTCGGCGACGTAGGCGTGGCGATCATCGCCATCCTGAACGCCATGCGCGCGATGGGTGTCAAGAACCTGTAGCGTTCGTGGGCTGTCCGGCCGGGACCGGGCTTGGTTTTGAAAACGTCCTCGCGCATGAGGCCCGTCTTTCCTGCTCCTGCGGAGCAACGGAAAGACGGGCCTCGCGCTGCGGAGTGTTTTCAAAACCAAGCCCGGCCCCGACCTGCGTTGACACAGCTGGTGGTTCTTGGGCATCGCTTACTGACGGGGTTCCTTGTCTGAATTGGACTTAGTTGGTGGTGCTACTGATCCCGGTCGCTGTCCCGCGCCGTTCCGGCGCGGGAGGCGCGCCGCTGCGGGAGTGCTAGTCGGTCATTATTGGCGCCGAAGCACCGTCCCGTCCCAGCATCGCCCTCAGCTTCTCGAAGCTTTCCTCGCTTAGGCAGTGCTCCATGTGGCAGCCCTCTTGCGACGCGACCTCAGCCGAAACACCCGCATCCTCTAGCAGCCCCACGAAAAAGCAGTGACGCTCCCACATTTGGCGCGCGACCTCCAGACCACGCTCCGTCAGATGAACGTCGCGCTTGCCCATTTCGACATAGCCGTTGCTTTCCAACGTCGCCATGGCCTTGGAAACGCTCGCCTTGGTTACGCCGAGGTGCTCCGCAACGTCGATCGAGCGCACGATGCCCTGACGTTCCGACAGAACGTAGATCGATTCGAGATAGTCTTCTCCGGATTCACGTAGGGCCATGGGCCGCCTTTCGCGATGATTGCTAGTTAGCCTTTGGATACTTTTCACAGCTTACTTTACCGCAAAAGTTGCCCATGTCTTACTACTTTGCCTAAAAGTTAGCCGTGTTTCACAAAACGTGCGGGACGAAAACAAAATGGGGACGCCCCGCAAGGAGTGTCCCCAGGTGCCGACAGAAAAGGAGCGTCCCAAAGTGCCGAGCCGCAGCTATAACAGGCCAAAGTGCTTTGCGGCGCTGTAGATTCCATCGTCGTCCACGGCGGTCGTCACGTAGGTCGCCGCAGCTTTCACCGTGTCCTGCGCGTTGCCCATGGCCACACTTGTGCCCACGGCCGAGAACATCGACAGGTCGTTCTCGCCGTCGCCAAAGGCAATCGCTTCACTCGCGTCGATGCCCAGGCGCTCCAGCGTCACCGCCACACCCAGGTCCTTGCCGCCGTTGGCCGGAATAATGTCGCAGAACAGGTCGCACCAGCGCGTGGTGAGCGAATGCGACACGGCATCGGTCACGATATGCTCGTCAACTGGGTCAACAAAGGCACAGAACTGATAGACCGGCGCGTCAAAGGCATGCTCAAACGGCTCCTCGTGGTAGACGATTCCCGCGTTGCTGCCAGCCGTCACCACGCGCTCGGACAGGCGGTTCACAAACGAGTTCTCGCCCTGCATGCACAGTGAGTCGTAGCGCCCCTGCGCCACCTGGTCCACAATCACCGCAACGTCGTCCGGATCGATCGGGCAGCTGCGGTAGACGCCCTTGGCATCAAAACAGTGCTGGCCCGAAAGCGTAATGTACGCATCCCAGCCCAGGTCGAACAGCCAGTCCGGCATCTGGTAGGTCGGACGGCCCGTGGCGATCACGCACGCAATCCCCTGCTCGCGAAAGCTGTCGAGCACCTGCTGCGCCGACGCCGGAATCCGGTGGGTCTTAAAGCTCAGCAGCGTACCGTCGATATCGAAAAACGCGGCTTTGATCATTCTCGCCTACTCCTCGCCCTCGAGCTTTTCGCTCGCCTCGAGCCACGCCATCTCCAGCTCGTCCATGGCGGCGTGAGCCTCGTCGATCTTTGCCTGCTGCTCGCCGAGCGCCGTGTAGTTGGTGGGATCGACCTGGGCCATGGCGGCCTCGGCCTCCTCCACGCGGGCGCGCTGCGTCTCCATCTTGCGCTCGAGCGAGCTCACCTCGCGGCGGAGCTTCTGACGCTCGGCGTTGGAAAGGCCGTTGGGCTGACCGCTCGACTTGGGCTTGTCGGCAGCAGCCGCCGCACCGGTGTCGAACGTGCCGGTCTTAGCGCTCGGCGCGCCCACGGGCTCGCCCTCGGCGGTAGCGTTGCACAGGCGCAGGTACTGGTCCACGCCGCCGGGCATATGCGTCAGATGGCCATCGAGCAGTGCCCACTGTTGGTCGGTCACGCGCTCCATCAAAAAGCGATCGTGTGTCACCAGGATCAGCGTGCCGGGCCAGCCGTCCAGCAGGTCCTCGACAATCGCGAGCATGTCGGTATCCAGGTCGTTGCCCGGCTCGTCCAGGATGAGCACGTTGGGCTCGTCCAGAATCGTCAGCAACAGCGACAGGCGACGGCGCTGGCCGCCCGAAAGATCGCCGATGCGGCTCCAGAGCTGCTGCGTCGTAAAGCCCAGACGCTCGCAGAGCTTCTCGGGCGAAGTCTCCTTGCCGTCGATGACGTAGTACTTCTTATAGTTGCCGAGCACCTCGCGGATCGTGTCGCCCATGTAGGGTTCGAGCTCCTCGAGCTGCTGCGACAGCACGCCAAAGCGCACTGTCTGGCCAATCTTCACGCGGCCGCGCGTGGGTTCAATCTTGCCCTGGATCACGTCGAGCAGCGTCGACTTGCCGGCACCGTTCTCGCCCAGCAGGCCATAGCGGTCGCCCGCACCAATGAGCCAGGTCACGTCAGAGAGCACCTGCTTGGGCGCGCCATCGGTATCCGCATAGCCGGCGTCCACGTCGACCACATCGATAACCTGCTTGCCCAAGCGGCTCACGGCCAAGCGCTTGAGCTCCAGCTCGTCACGCACGGGCGGCACGTCGGCGATCAGCTCACGAGCGGCATCCACGCGAAACTTGGGCTTGGTGGAACGAGCCTGGGCACCGCGGCTCAGCCACGCGAGCTCCTTGCGCGCCATGTTGCGACGGCGCTCCTCGGTAACCGCGGCCATGCGGTCGCGCTCTACGCGCTGCAGGATGTAGGCCGAATAGCCGCCCTCGAAGGGATCGACCTGGCCGTCGTGGACCTCCCACATGCTGGTGCAGACCTCGTCCAAGAACCAGCGGTCGTGCGTGACCACGAGCATGGCGCCCTGACCGCGCTGCCAGCGGGCCTTAAGGTGACGCGCGAGCCAGTTGATGGTGCGCATGTCCAGGTGGTTGGTGGGCTCGTCGAGCATGAGCACGTCGTAGTCACCAATCAGCAGGCGCGCGAGGTCCACGCGACGGCGCTGGCCGCCCGAAAGCTCGCCAACCGTGCCCTCCCAGGGCACATCGCTAATAAGACCGGCGAGAATCTGGCGCGTGCGGGGGCTCGACGCCCACTCGTACTCAGGCGTGTCGCCCACAACGGCATGATGCACGGTATCGGTGTCGACAAGCTGGTCCTTTTGGCCGAGCAGACCAATCGTGGTGCCGCGACGGTGCGTCACGCGGCCGTCGTCGGGCTCCAGCGTGCCGGCGAGCACGCTCAGCAGCGTCGACTTGCCGTCGCCGTTTTTGCCGACAATACCAATGCGGTCGCCCTCGCCCACGCCGAGCGTCACGCTATCGAAAATATGCTTGGTGGGAAACTCTAGGCTGACGGAATCGCATCCCAAAAGAATCGCCATATGCCCTGCTCCTTCGTAGAAATTCAACGTTGTCCATGATAGCAGCGAGCCCCACCCCAAACCACCACGAAGGCGCCTGTCCCCTTTGTGGTGGTCGTTTCGGTCGCAGAGCAAAAGGCGGGCCATCTCTCACAAGAGATGACCCGCCTCTCCAATCAGTCCCGTGGCGACCGTGGCCACCGCGGGCCTCAAGCATGTCCCGGACTAGGAGAACATGCCGGTGAGGTAATCATTCAGCCGCTTGTCCTTGGGCCGTTGGAAAATCTCGTCAGTCTCGTCGTACTCGACCATATCGCACATGTAGAAGAACGCCGTGCGGTTGGACACACGCGACGCCTGCTCCATGTTGTGCGTCACGATGACGATGGCGCGGTCGGCAACGATCGACGACATGAGGTCCTCGATCGCCAGCGTCGAGATGGGGTCGAGCGCCGAGCAGGGCTCGTCGAACAAGATCACGTCGGGGTTGAGCGCCAGCGTGCGCGCGATGCACAGGCGCTGCTGCTGACCGCCCGAAAGCGCATGGGCGCTCTTGTCGAGCTTGTCCTTGACCTCGTCCCACAGCGCCGCGCCGCGCAGGCTCTCCTCGACCATGCGGTCGAGCTCGTCACGGTCGGTGATGCCGTGGCGCTTGGGCGCAAACGTGATGTTGTCGCGAATGGACTTGCGGAACGGGTTGGGCTGCTGGAACACCATGCCAATGGAACGGCGCAGCTCGTAGGTGTTTTCGGTCTTGGTGTTCACGTTGCGCCCGCGATAGTTGATCTCGCCCTCCACGCGGCAGCCGCGAATCTCGCGATTCATAAGGTTGAGGCTACGCAAGAAGGTCGACTTACCGCAGCCCGAAGGCCCGATGAGCGCCGTGATCTCGCCCTTGTGGAAGTCGAGCGACGTATTGTGCAGTGCATGGTGGTCGCCATAGTACACGTTGACGTCCTTGGTGGAGAGCACAACCTCGTCGCTCACGGCCTTGCCGCTCACGCGCACGCGCTTCTCGCTCTCCCCCACGCTCGACAGGAAGTCCCGGGTGTCGGACGATGCCGCTTCGGTTGCGGGCGTTACATTCATCTCGCTCATTCGGCCGTCATCTTCCTTGCCAGTTGTTTGCCCACGATACGGGCGACTACGTTAAACAGCAGCACGCAAATCATCAGCAGCGCCGCGGTGCCCCAAACGATCTGCCGGGCCTCGGGGCTGCCCTCGCCATAGATCTTGTAGATGTGCACGGCGAGCGACTCACCGGGGCGGAACACGTTCCAGGCGCAGGTGGGGCTCGACAGGTTAAAGCTCAAGAAGTTCAGGCGAACCGGCGAGCTCATACCCGAGGTAAAAAGCAGTGCTGCGGCCTCGCCAAACACGCGACCGGCCGAAAGCACGATGCCCGTCACGATGGCAGGCATGGCCTCGGGGATCAGGATGTGCAGCGTGGCCTCCCAGCGAGTGAGGCCCATGGCCAGGCACGCATCGCGCTGGGCCTGCGGCACGTCCTCGAGCGCCTGCTGGATCACGCGCACCAGGATGGGGATGTTGAACATGGTGAGCGCGACGGCGCCGGAGATGATGGAGTACTTCCAGCCCAGCTGCACCGAGAACACCAGAAAACCGAACATGCCGACGACGATGGAAGGCAGCGAGGACAACGTCTCGATGGCGGTGGAGGCGATGTCGCGGATGGGTCCGTCCGGCGCGTACTCAACCAAAAAGACCGCTCCGCCCAGGCTGATGGGCACCGAGATGATCAGGGTGATCAGCAGCAGGTAGAACGAGTCGAACAGCTGGTAGAGCACGCCGCCCTGCGTTCCGTTGGCGCGCGACGGCTCCGTGAGAAAGCCCGGCTGGAACAGCGTCGAGATGCCCTCGAACAGGATATAGGCCACCATGGAGACGACGATGAGCATGACGATGGCGACGATCGCCGTCAACACGCCCGTGACGAAGCGGTCCTGCTTTTGGACGCGCCCGAGCCTCGCCTCGTCGATGTGGATACGCGTGCTAGCCACGAGCCTTCGCCCCCTTGCGGCCGATAAGGTGGATGATCAGGATGAAGATGAGGCTCATGCCCATCAGCAGCAGACCGAGCGCCCACAGAACATCGTCCTGGGCCGAGCCCTCGGCATAGACCGCCATAGACGTGGTGAGCGTGGTGGTGATGGTGGACGCCGGCGACAGCAGTGACGTCGGCATGGCCTCGATACCGCCGATAACCATGCGCACGGCAAGCGTTTCGCCAAAGGCGCGGGTCATACCAAGGATGACCGCGGTCATGAGCGACGGCATGGCGCTCTTGAGCACCACGTGCCAGATGGTCTGCCAGCGGGTATAGCCCAGCGCGAGCGAGCCCTGTCGGTAGCTGTCGGGCACGGCGCGCAGGCCATCGACCGAAAGCGTGGTCATGGTCGGCAGGATCATGACGGCCAGCACGATGGCGCCGGGCAAGATGCCCAGGCCCGTGCTCACGTGGAAAACGCTCTTCATAAGGCCGACGACAACGTGAAAGCCGATCAGGCCAAAGACGACCGAGGGAATGCCGGTCAAAAGCTCAATAAGCGGCTGAAAGACCTTGGAGCCAAACTTAGGCCGAATCTCGACCGCAAAGATGGCAGAGCCGATGGCGATGGGCAGCGCGATGAGCGTGGAGAGCACCATGACCGCAAACGAGGTGACAATCAGGGGCAGGGCGCCGGTGTAGGGCAGGCCGCTTTCGGCTGTGTTGGCCAGGTCCCACTTGGTGCCGGTGAAGAACTCGACGACCGAAACGCCGTCCTTGAGAAAAGCCGAGAGGCCCTTTTGGGCGACCATAAAGATGAGCGCGGCAACGACAAGCGTCACGAGCGCAACGCACGCGCCCGTGACGCCCAGGCCCACGTTCTCAAGGTCGCGCTTTGGCAGCTGTTTTGCCATTGCAAACCTTTCCGGGGCGATTACTTATTTAGCGGAGACCTTGCCGCTGGCGTCCTTGACGACCTTCATGGCAGAGACGGGGATAAAGCCCTGCTCCTCGACGAGCTTGCCCTGGACGTCATCGGAAAGCATGAACTCCAGGAAGGCCTTGGTGGCCTCGTCGGCATCCTTAGCGCAGTACATGTGCTCGGTAGCCCAGATCTTGAAGGAGTCGTCGGTGACATTCTTGCTCTTGGGCTCGACGCCCTCGACCTTGATGGCGTTGAACTTGGAGTCATCAAAGTGCGAGAAATCGAGGTAGGAGATGGCGTTGTCGGTGCTGCCCATCTGAGTCTGGACGTCGCCGGACTTGTCGAGCTCGGCGTCGCCCTTAAAGTCGACAACCTCGTCGCCAAAGACGGCGGCCTCGAAGGTGGCGCGAGTGCCGGAGCCGGCCTTGCGGTTGAGAACGACGATGGTGGCGTCGTCGCCGCCGACCTCCTTCCAGTTGGTGATCTGGCCGGAGAAGATGCCCTTGAGCTGCTCGAGGGACAGGTCGTCGACCGTCACGTTCTTGGAGACGACGGGACCCATGCCCACGACAGCAACCTCATGGTCGACGAGGTTCTTGACCTGGTCGGCCTCGAGCTTGGTCTCGGCGAAGACGTCGGAATTACCGATGGTAACGGTGCCGGCGGCGACAGCGGTCAGGCCCTTGCCCGAACCGTTGCCCGAGCCGGAGACGGAGACGTCCGGGTTGGCATCCATGAACTTCTCGGCAGCGGCCTCGACGAGAGCCTGGAACGAGGAGGCGCCGTCGTAAGTCACCTCGCCGGAGACGGACTCGGCAGCAGCGGCGCTACCCTCGGCAGCGGTGTCGGCGGCGTTGGAGCCACCGCAGCCAACGAGGCCGAGACCGACGATGCTGGCAAGACCACCAGCGAGGCCGAGGAACTGACGACGAGAATAAGCCTGATCGAGCATGATCTTCCTTTCATACATGCGACTCGCGGGCACCCCGCCCGCTTTGCTGTTTGGAAAGATACGGCCCCGACCGGGCATCGCCCGCGCCAACTACGGTTTTTTACGGGCATCTGATAGACCCTTACCGCAAGCGCGACTCGGCTTTACAAACGAATAACAAACCCGCCGCCAAACATGACCCGCCTTTTACACCGATAAAAAGAAGTTGCGGTGAAATAGTTCCTGTTTGGCTGTCAGGCAGCCGATTCTAGGAACTATTCCACCGCAACTTAGATTGGCAAAACGCCGCAACCTTAAAGCTCGAGCTCGTTGAGCCTTAAGATCGCAACAATATAGATCTTGAGCGCTTGCTTGAGCTGCTCCTCGTTAGCGCACTCGTTGGGGCCGTGCATCTGGCCGCCCCATGCGGGCAGCTCCAGGCCGGTCTCCTCGGGGCCAAACGATACGGCGCGGGCAAAGTTGCGCGCGTACGTGCCGCCGCCCATGGCAAAGGGCTCGGCATGCTTGCCCGTAAACTCGTTGTAGGTATCGATAAGCGCCTTCACGGCCGGATCGTCGGCAGAGACTGAGAACGGCACCTTGGCACGACCCACGCGACACGTCACACCAAAGCGGCCCACGAGCGGCTCGAGCTGCTCGCAGATGGTATCGGCACTGGTGCTATCGGGGAAACGCACGTCAATGACCTGCTCGATGTGGCCATCCGCCACACGGATGACGCCGGGGTTGCAGGTGAGCGGGCCAAACGCGGGGCTCGTCGCGTCGATGCCCAGGCCGCGGCCATAGGCGTCCGCATGCACAAAAGCCAAAAACTTGACACACTCGTGCTCGGCAGGCGTCAGCAGGCGCTCGCCACGGGCACCAAACGCGTCCTCGGCCTCGCGCAGATACGCCACGATAAGGCCGACGGCATTGATCGTTCCCTCGGGCATCGAGGCGTGACCGCCAATACCGTGGGCAAAAATCTGCGCATGCCCGTTATCGAGCGTCGTGATCTCCAGGCGGTCGGCGTTCTCGACCGGTGCCGGCAGCTCATCGGCGGCAATCGCGAGTTCGCAGATAGACTGCGACGGAATGGCGTTGCTCGCCTCGGCACCGCTCCAGGACACGATGCGCCCGCCGTCGATCTTGGGGCTCACAAACGTCGCCCCAAACTGGCCCTTCTCGGCATTGCAAACCGGGAACTCGGCATCGGGCGTAAACAGGAAATCGGGGTCTGCGTGGTTCTCCAGATAATGGTGAACGTCGGACATGCCCACTTCCTCATCGCAGCCCAGCAGCGCGCGGAAGGTATAGCGCGGCACAATGCCGTGCCTGAGCAGATAAGCACCAGCGTAGAGCGACAGCACCGCCGGGCCCTTGTCGTCGATCACGCCGCGACCGAGCAGCCAGCCCTCGCGACGCTCCATCGCAAACGGGTCGGTGTTCCAACCGGGGCCGGCAGGCACCACGTCCACATGGCAGATGGTCGCAAGCTGCTTATCGCCGCGCCCCGGGATATCGGCGATGCCCACATAACCCTCGTCATCGCTCGTCTGGTAGCCGAGCTTTTGCGCAATGCCGAGCGCGCAATCGAGCGCATCACGGACCGGGCGGCCAAACGGCACACCGGGCTCCGCATCGGCAGCAACGGCCACGGACGGATAGCTCACCAGCTGCTCGATATCGGCGACGACATCCTCCCAGACCTCGTCGACATACTCGGCGACGCTCTGCTCCACCTGATTCATGGACGACCTCCTTAGCAATGAGCGGCGAACGTGCCCGCCCCTCACATTACGTCATTAGATAGCGAAAAGTTTAGCAAGCTCGGCCACCGAGTGCACCACCGCATCGGCACCCGCTGCCTCATGCTCGCCCGGCGCCGCCGCGCCCGAATAGATGCCAATGCACGGCACGCCCATCGCGTGCGCGCCCTCCACATCGTTGAAGCGATCGCCGATCATCACGGCAGCGTCGGCCGTCGCGCCGAGCGCCGCCAGGACATCGCGGACCGAATCGGCCTTGGTCTCGCGTCCCTGCGGCGGATTCATGCCAACCACCGCCTCAAACTGAGAAAGTCCGAGCTCACGTACCATGTCGATACACTTTGCCTCCATGCGCGACGTCGCCACGGCCATACGCTTGCCCCGGGCGGCCAACCCATCCAGCAGCTCGGGGATCCCATCGAACACGGGGTACTCCTCCGGTCCCAGCTCATCAAAAAAGGCGCGGTACTCGTCGGCCACCACAAGCGACTCCTCGCGCGAGAAGCCATAAAAGTCGTGAAAGCTCTTCCACAGCGGAGGCCCGATCATGCGGCGCAGATCACCCATCTGCGCCTCCGAAAACCCGCGCGCAGCCAGCGTCTTGCGCGTCGAGGTCATCACCGCCCGGCCCGTATCTGCCACCGTGCCGTCAAAATCGAACAGCACAACCGGCCGTTTGCCTATCTCCAACGCCCCCATCGGCATTCCTCTTCCCCAGTTGACGATTTCCACACCGACACTTCAAACTGTTGACTATTCAACAATTGAACCTAGTAATGTGGAACGACTCTACTATACTTGTCGCACTTTGCTCTCAGAAGGCGGCGCGCAAGCGTCCCAACGAAAGGTGCAATTATGTCTTTTGCCATCATAACCGACTCCACGTCGGACATCTCCCCCGCCCGCGCCCAAGAGCTCGGCATTTACGTGATTCCGCTGCATGTGATTATCGAGGGCGAGGACCTGCTCGACCAGGTGCAGATTACCGCCCAGGAGTACGTCGCGCGCATGGCCGGCTCCGAGCAACTGCCGCACACCTCGCAGCCGAGCGCCGGCGAGTTCAAGGCACTCTTTGACCGCGTTCTCGCCGACGGCCACGACAGCGCCATCTTTATCTCGCTGTGCAGCGAGTGGTCCGCCTGCTATGCCAACGCCAGCCTGACGGCCGAAACACACGAGCTCGACGTGCGCTGCATCGACTCGCGCACCGGCTCGGGCGCCGAGGGCCTGCTGGTGGAGTACGCACTGGCCATGCGCGAGGACGGTCGCAGCCTGGACGAGACCGAGGCGCAGATCCGCGCGACGCTGCCCGACGCCCACCTGCTGCTGATTCCCCGCACGCTCGAGAACCTCGTTAAGAACGGCCGCGCGCCCAAGCTCGCCGGCCAGCTCACGCAGATGCTCAACATTCGCCTGGCCGTTTCGCCGGAGTGGAAAACGGGCGAGATCAAGGCCATCAAAAAGGGCCGCGGCGCCAAGCGCATCGTCGCCAACACCATGGCCGATTGCCTCGCATTTTTGGCCGAGCACCCGGGCTCCAGCGTGCGCGTGCTCACGACTGGCGCCGCCGAGGAGCAGGAGCTCGTCAACCAAGCGCTCGCAGGCCAGGACTACGTAGACGCCGGCACCGGCCCCATCGGCTGCACCATCGCCACCCACGTAGGCGTCGACGCCATCGCCATCAGCTACTGCCCCCGCTACCAGCCCATCCACTAGGGGCACCTTTACCACTTGCGGTGGAATAGGGACTGTTTTTGGCTCATCAGCCGCAAATCAATCCCTATTCCACCGCAACTTAGAAGCAGTTCATTTGGGACGGGGCTAAAAAGACTGGTATCAAACGTTTCAGACCAGTCTTTTTAGCCCCGTCCCATTTTAGCTACTCTACATCAGCCCGCTCAGGGCGATGTCGACGGCCTCGTTGAGGTCGTCAGTAATGTGTACCAGATCCGGATCGAGCGGGCTGATCATACCGGCGCTCATCACCGGGCCGTTGGGCCAGTCGAACAGACCCCCTCGCGGTACCCACTGGACAAAATGGCAAATATGAGTACTGCCACCAAATTAGTAGCAGCAAAATCTCGCCGGAATCGATCGTTTCGATTAATTTCACGCCTTGCCAAGGCTCAAAATGCCGTGTTTGGTGGGTTAGATATATAGAATAATGTCGAATTGGTATTCTATTCTTGCCAAATGTTATGAGACTACATTAACAGCAGTACTCACATTTGACGTTATTTGACCACGGGGTCATTCGAAAACCCCTCCCCACGCCGCCAACCCGCCCCATAGCCGTCAAAAACCTTTAACAACAGCCGCCGCACGTTTTGGCACCGGCTGATTGCCACTCACGGATCGGTACCCCACTATTACCGAACCAAAATCGAAGTCGCGTATCTCATAAAGCTGAAATGACGTACCCTCATCCCAATGAACGCTGATAAGAATGGCTTTCAAATGAGCAACGGCACGCATCAATACGCCCTTTTCGGGAGCGCCCTATTCAAATTCAATAAAACGGTCGTCCACGCTTCGGATCCGCGCAAGCAAATCGTTATCTGCAGCAGCGGTCCAGACATCCGTTATACAACGCTGGAAGAATGGGAGAAAGCTGGCGATTCTTTCGATAGACGGGCGCAGATCGAAGATATCGTCACCAGCACAAGCCCAGCGCGCGACAAACTCGAGCTCTTCCGCAATCTCTTTACTGGTCGCAAAGATGTCTACGCTCATGGGTACCGCAGAAAAGACGGAGGAATTGGCTATACGCCCGCCTGCGCAAATGAGTGGAAGTCAGGCATTTGCCCCAAAGCAAGCCACCAGAGAGTCAAATGCACGGAATGCAGCAGCCGCGTCTTCCCCGAGTTGAGCGATGCCGCGATCATCGCCCATTTCAGAGGCAATGACGATAGGCTTCGAGACGTTATAGGCCAATATGTGCTCGATAAAGACAGTAACACGAAAGTCCTGGTCATCGATTTTGACGGAGCCGATTGGAAAGAAGCGACGAAAGCCATTCGACATGTCGCAAAAAGCCACGGAATCGATGTCGCAGTTGAGCGATCGAGATCGGGCGACGGCGCACATGTCTGGTTTTTCTTCCTAGAGCTCGTCAGCGCAAAGACCGCACGAGATTTTGGAAGCAGCCTTATCACCGAAGCGGCGATACTGAACAAGACAATCACCTTCAAAGCATTTGACCGAATGCTGCCCGCGCAGTCCACCATTCCTGAGGGCGGCTTTGGAAATCTCATAGCGCTGCCTTTTCAAGGAAAAGCGCAGCGAAAAGGGAACAGCGTATTTGTTGACGAGCAATTTGAGCCCTTTCCCGATCAATGGCTTTACCTTTCGCAAATCCAGTTAATCCCGCGCGTGACGGTGCAAAATCTGATCGAGAGCATCGAAAATAGGTCACATGGAATAGCAGCTGTTGCGGCGGCAAACACCGGTGTGCCACATTCCCAGAGACTGCGAAAGCGGCTTCCGCTCACACCGCGGGACTTCCCGTCATCGCTGTCCGTCACGCAGACCGATATGCTCTATATCCCCGAAAAATCTCTGAGTCCCGCAGCTCAAATGGAAGTCCGCAGGCTTGCAACATTTGCCAACCCAGAATTCTTCCGCGCACAATCTATGCATCAATCGGTATTCGGCAAACCGCGGTTCATAGACCTCAGCGAACTTAGAGATGGCTACGTCGCGATTCCCAGAGGCTGCAAGGTTCAACTTGAGCGGCTGCTTCAAGAAGCCGGCGTTTCTGCCCACTATTCAGACAAACGCAAGTCGAGCCATCCAATTGCGATGGCATTTAAAGGGACTCTTCGCCCTGAACAGCAAATTGTCGCTGAACAGATGCTCAGCTATGAAGACGGGATCATGTCCGCACCGACGGGGTTCGGCAAAACCGTCATCGGAGCTTATCTTATTGCTGCCATTGGTCTTCCAACGCTCGTCATCGTTCCTAAAACTGCGCTCATTGCCCAATGGAAATCCCAACTCGAACGATTTCTCGACATCACGGACAACAGAGAGCCCGTCCGAACCCCAAAGGGACGAATCAGCAAAAGACAGCCTCCGCTCATTGGGCAAATCGGAGGAGGCAAGACCGCCATAAGCCGTCTCATCGACATTGCTTCATTCCAGTCGCTATCCGGCAAGGATCCCCAAACCGGCGAGTCATTAGCCAAGGAGTTCGTTCGCGATTACAGTCTCATCATCTGTGACGAATGCCACCATGCGGCCGCGCCACAGCTTGAGCTTGTCCTCAAGTCCGCTCCTGCCAAATATGTATATGGCCTTTCCGCAACGCCCGAGCGTTCGGACGGACTCACGCGGGCACTCTCGATGCTCTGCGGCCCGGTTCGCTATGTCGTCGATCCAAAAACGCAAGCAATCCAACAGGGGATTCAGCGCATTGTTAGACCGCGTTTCACCGGAATTCGATTACCCACCTACGGACCAGGAGCATCCTTTAACCAAATTCTCGATCTCCTGTGTGTACACGCCGCGAGAAACGAAGCAATTATCGAGGACGCCCTCGAGGCCGCATCAAACGGCCGGCATCCGCTTGTGCTATCTAAAAGAAAAAAGCATGCCGAAGAGCTATGCAGGCTACTTCAAAGCCGTGGACACGAACCCATACTCTTAACCGGAGAAATCGACGCCAAAGAAAGAAAAGCAATACTGAAGAGTCTTCCCAGCTTTGAGCATGATCATCGAATCATCGTCGCAACTGAAAGTCTTCTGGGCGAGGGCTTCGACCTGTCTTACCTTGACACTTTGCTCATTGCCACTCCAATATCTTGGGACGGCAGCATAACGCAGCAGGCAGGTAGGCTACACAGAAGCCACGAGGGCAAACAGCGGGTTGAGATAGTCGACTATGTTGACCTGTCGATACCCATGTTCGCGCGCATGTACCAAAAGAGGCTCAAGACCTACGCCAAGCTGGGGTATGAAGTCTTTGCGGCAAACGACAACAGACAGGACGATCGAAACATCCTCGTTAGGTCGGCAAGAGCCGTGGAGGCTTTAGTGAATGACATCGAGAACGCATCGAAAAGCATTTTTATTGCCGCACCCTACGCGTCCGCCGCATGCCTTGAAAAGCTCGCCGCTGCACTCGCGGATGCCGCTACCCGTGGAATTGCCCTTGAGATTTCTATTGCTTCAACTCCACGCGATGACGTGAAAGCGATTTTTGCCGAGATGAACGTCAACTATCTCATCAAAGCCGAAGGACGCCTGTGCTCATCAGTGATTGACGAGGAAACTGTCTGGTACGGAGCTATTCCGTTGCTGGCTTTCCCAAAGAAAGAAGACTGCAGCATTCGTTTCAAAAGCAGTGAAGTCGCAGCCGAGCTTTTGAGCGAAATTCAGCGAAAAGTGGAACCGGAGGCCGCGGCGACGAACGGGGTACCCCCAGCAGTTGCGGTGAAATGGGGACTGTTTTTGGCTTATTAGCCGCCAATCAATCCCTATTCCACCGCAACTTAGAAATCGGCAATCAGCCCTGCGGACCCTGAAACAGCTCCTCATGAGAGCCCATTCTGACCAGCCGGATCACAGGATTAGTCTTATGCGGCAAGTAGAGAACGACCACGTCGACCAAGCCATCGGATAGATGGAAATCGATGTGACCGTTGTAGTTGCCGCCCGGGTTTGAAAGCTCATGGGCGCCATATTCCGCGGGAAGCGAGCCGTGAGCTGCAAGCTCTGCGACCGCCGCCCTAAACTCGGTTTTTAGCTGCGGATGGATGCGCATCGTCCGTTTGTAATCCGCCTTAAACTGAGCCTCGACTTTAATCTCAAACATCGCTAGTCCTCATCGAGGAACGATATAAGCTCATCAGCGTTATTGAATGACGGGCTGTCGTCCGTCAAAATCCCCAACTCATGAGCCTCGGCGATCACCATGGCGCGTCTCGTCGCCTCGTTGGGCACCTCTGCCCTTCCTACGATCTCAAAAGGAATCTTTCGCTGATTTACCAGCTGCCGAACAGCAAGGTTGAGATACGAATTGAGACTGAGGCCGACCGTATCCAAGAACTCAGTCGCCTGCTCCTTGAGCCCCTCTTCGATGCGAACCGTCGTAGGCTTAACCGTTGCAGTGGACATACGCGACCTCCTCGCCTCGTCTTTTGCATCAGTATACCCAATTTAGATGGCAGACTGATGTTAAATAGCATCAGTCTGCCATTCACAATACTACAACGACAGGCACGCTCGCCCTATATCAACCCGCTGAGCGCAATGTCGACGGACTCGTTGAGGTCATCGGTAATGTGTACCAGATCCGGATCGAGCGGGCTGATCATACCGGCGCTCATCACCGGGCCGTTGAGCCAGTCGAACAGGCCCTGCCAGTACTCGCTGCCCACCAGCACGAGCGGCATGCGCTTGACCTTGTGCGTCTGCACCAGCGTGAGCACCTCGAACATCTCGTCGAGCGTGCCAAAGCCGCCGGGAAACACGATGGCGCCCGAGCTGTACTTAACGAACATGGTTTTGCGCACAAAGAAGTAGCGGAAGTCCATACCGAGGTTTACGTATTTGTTGAGCCCCTGCTCGTGCGGCAATTCAATGCCCAGGCCAACTGACTTGCCATTGACACTCGCCGCTCCCCTGTTGGCCGCTTCCATGATGCCGGGGCCGCCACCGGTGATGACCGCCACGCCACGTTGCGCGATCTTGCGCCCGACGGTACGCGCCGCTTTGTAGAGCGGATCGGTCTTGGGCGTGCGGGCGCTACCGAAGATGGTCACCGCGGGCCCGAGCTCGGCAAGCGCGCCAAAGCCGTCGACAAACTCAGCCTGAATGCGCAGTACGCGCCACGGATCGGCATGCAACCAGTCGGTCGACTCCTCGGGCGCCAGCAGGTTGGCGTAGGTGTTGTCCTTGGGAATCATGGGACCGCGCATGACCACAGGACCGCGTCGGTACGTCTCGTCGTAGGCCGGCTCGCCCTCGACGTTCTCATTCTTAATCATGGGTACTCCTATCGAGAAAAAGAAAAGCGGGCGGGGTCGACGCCATGCGCCAAACACCCGCCCGAACATCAACTATTCGGTATGGTACCCACGTTGCATCAAGCGCTTGCAAGGCATCGGTCAGCGGTCGCGCAGCCGGCGTCAGCGAATGTGACGAGCGGCTGCCGCTCAACCTTTGCCGTTGCCCACGCTCTGCAAGCGTGCCTGTCGCCCTTAGTAATCCACCGCAGCAGGACTGTTCATCCAGTCGCTCACGAATGCACCGTAACGGCCCTCGATAATGGCCTGGCGGGCACGCTGCATAAGGTTGAGCAGGTAGTAGATGTTGTGCATCGACAGCAGAATGCCGCCGAGCATCTCCTTCTGCGTGACCATGTGGCGGATGAGCGCGCGGCTGTAGCCGCCCGTGCACACCGGGCAGGTGCAGGTGGGATCGATGGGGCCGTCGTCGTGCGCAAAACGCGCGTTGCGGAAGTTGAGGCGACCCTCGCTGGAGAACGCCGTGCCCATGCGGCCGGTGCGCGTCGGCAGCACGCAGTCGAACATGTCGATGCCCACGCCCACACCGCGCACGAGGGTGGTGGGGTTGCCGACGCCCATCAGGTAGCGTGGCTTGTGCTTGGGCATGTACTCGCTTACGAGCGGTGCCAGGGTCTCGAACATGGTCTCGTGGTCCTCGCCCACCGAGTAGCCGCCGATGCCGTAACCGGGGAAGTCGCCGCACTCCTCCAAATGGCGCAGCGAGCGCAGGCGCAGATCTAGGTGCATGCCGCCCTGAACAATGCCAAAGAGCGCCTGGTCGTCGCGGGTATGCGCCTTATAGCAGCGCTCGGCCCACATACTCGACAGCTCAACGGCGCGCTCAACGTAGGCGCGCGTGGCGGGATAGCCCGGGCACTGGTCCAGCTGCATGCAGATGTCGGAGCCGAGTTTCATGGCGATTTCCATGTTGTCCTCGGGCGTCCAGAACACGTGGCGGCCGTCGTAATCGTTGACAATAAAGCGCACGCCCTCATCGGTGAGCTTGACCGCGTCGTTGTGGCTGAACACCTGGAAACCGCCCGAGTCGGTGAGGATGGGGCCGTGCCAGTTCATAAACTTGTGCAGGCCGCCCAGCTCGGCGATGGTATCCTCGCCGGGACGCATGGACAGGTGATAGGTATTGGCAAGCACGATCTGGGCGCCGAGCTGCTTGACGGTCTCGGTAGGAATACCCTTGACGTTTGCCTTGGTGCCCACGGGCATAAAGATTGGCGTCTCGATGTCGCCGTGCGGGGTGTGCAGCACGCCGGCACGCGCATGCGTCGTCGGGTCCTCGGCGATCAGGTCGAATTTAAAAAGGCTCTGGTCCATAAACTGGAACTCCTTGGTTGCGGTTCATACGCAAACCATTATACGGGCAACCCGCAAAGAGCACCGACTCGACAGAAACTGGTGCAAAGGAAACCTGCCCCTTGCGACAACGGATCATTTCCGACAGCCACAGCAACGCCGATGCTATGGCACCGACAGCGAAAACCCGCCAGAGCGAGCAAGGTGCCTTCAAGCAAAATGGCGCCGCAGGTTGAGCATAAGTCAGCGAGCGGGCCGCATTTGAGACAAGGTGACGTGAAACGAAAGGGCGCTGACCTTCTGGTCGCGCCCTTGAAGTTGAACGTCAGATTGTCCAAATGCGGCCCGCGCAGCGTCGAGCCGTTACGCGGTTTGGTAAAACCGCGTAACCCCTACGGCCGCTGGCCCATGCCACCCTCGAGGGTGACGGTCTCGCCGTTCATGTACTTAAAGTCGGGACCGCAGAGCTGAACGACCACGCGGCCGATCTCCTTCTCGACGTCGCCGTAGTGGCCTGCCGGCGGCATGTGGACGTTGGCCTTGAAAGCTTCGGGGTAAGCATCCTGGAAGTTCTCGAGCGCAGCGGTCCAAGCAAGCGGGCAAACGATATTGACGTTGATGCCGTCCTTGCCCCACTCGTTGGCGGCAACGCGGGTCAGGCCGCGGATGCCCTCCTTGGCGGCAGCATAGCTGCACTGGCCATAGTTGCCAAACAGGCCGGCGCCCGAGGCAAAGTTGACCACGGAGCCCTTGGTCTCCTTCAGGTGCGGATAGGCCTTCTGCATGTACAGATAGGTAGCATACAGACCGGAGTAAATGGCCAGGTTAAACTGATCCATGGTGTGATCGGCGATGGTCACACCCGAGGCGCTGGCCTGAGCATTGTTGACGACGGCGTCGATGCGGCCGAACTCCTCAATGGCCTTGTCGATGACGTTCTGGACAACGGCCTCGTTATCCTGGCCAGCCGAGACATCGGCCTGAACAGGCAGAACCTTGACACCGTACTCGGCCTCGAGAGACTCCTTGGCGGCCTCGAGCTTGGCGACGTTGCGGCCGGTGATGACGAGGTTCGCGCCCTCCTTGGCAAATGCGATATCGATGCCGTAGCCGATGGAGCCAGCGGAACCGTCCTTAAGCGTGGCCTTGCCGCCGCCGGTGACGATCACGGTCTTACCAGTGAAAAGTCCCATACAAAGTCCTTTCAAATCGCGACGGGCACGCCCGCCGACTGCGCGTATAAAAGCTGAGATGCAACTTTAGCGTGTTCAAGCGAAAATAAAAGACCGCGGTAGGCGAACGGCACCACGTCGTTCGGCGAAGGGATTGTCAAGTACAAACTGGATAAAGCGGCCGAGTTATCGTTATCAGATCGAGCCATCGAACACGTTTTGAAACTTTGCTGCAGCGCGTGGGATGTCGGCGCGAGACTTTATCATAGGGTGACAAACAACGATGAGGAGCACATGCCTATGACAGACGAGCTGGACCCCCAGACTCAGCAGCATATTGATCATTCCGAAGACGCCGTCGACGACTGCGATACTCCTACCTGCGTCGACGCCTCCACCGATGCGCCCGCCACCGCAGATGCGCACGCCGGTGCGGATAAGGCAACAGACACAGACGATACTGTCGAGCATGATGAAAGCGAGCAGCCGGAGCCGAGCGATGCCGAACCTGACACGGACCCCGCCCCGCAAGCAGCGGGCCCCATCGAGGTGTCTTCGGAAGAAGAGCTCGATGCCGTCATGGACTCCATGATGGATGCCGTCAAAGCGATGAAAGACGCCGTGGCCGATGCCGATATTGATGCCGAGGAAGAGGAGGCCGCCGAGGCGGCCTCGACCTTTGTACCCGGCGAGACCCCCGTTGCCGACCAGGGCAGCACCATGCCCTCGTTTCTGCAGCTCGAGCACCCCACGATTGGCGCCGATGCGGTCGATCCGCACGCAGCGGGCTTTTCTGTGGTCGAGGGCGGTACCGGCAATATCGCCGCGCCGCAGGCTGCCGATGCGGACGCTGTCGACACCGCTCGCCCGATCGCCCCGCACTCCCCCGACGCGAACCGCGATCTGGGGACCGCTGTCTCGAACACCGCGAACGCCGTGGGCACCTTTATTGCCCAGGGCGCCTCGGCCATGCGCGAGATGAACGCCGCGAAAAAGGCACTTGCCGATGCCCGCGCCCACCTGGCCGAACTTGAGCAGCGCATTGTCGATCAGGCCGAGGAGCTCGAGACGCGCCAGGATATCGCAGGCCGCTACGACCAGATCGTCGCCGACCAGCGTCAGGCGATCGCCACAGCGCAAAAGACCGCTGCGGCAGCCGAGATTGACCGTGATGCCCACGCCGCCAAAGCGACAGAGCTCAAGAGTCAGCTCGAACAAATGAAGACAGAGGATGACGCGACTGAGCTCCGCCTGAAGGCCGCGCTCGACGCCGTGGAGGCCCGCGAGGCAAGCTCGCGCGAGACCGGCAACCGCCTCGTTCGACGTCTTGAGGATTCCAAGCGCATCCGCGACAAGGTGCAGGCCGAGCGAGACGCCGGCATTGCCGCCGCACAACAAACCGTCGACGCCACGCGCGCCCAGCTCGAGACGCTGCGTCATGAGTATGCCGAGCTGCAACGCAATCCCTCGGCAAATCCCGCCAACTATACGGTGCGCACCAGCGAGCTCTCGATGCAGATCTCCGACACGGCAGATGCCCTGCGTAAAGCCGAAGAAGATGTCCCGCGCATCACTGCCGACCTTGAGCACTCGCTTGCCGCAGCCGAGCAGGCCGTCGAGCAGGCTCAAGCCCCCATTGCCGAAGCCAAACGCGCGCACCAAGCCGTGACGACTGAGGCTGATGCCGCGCGCGACGAGCTGCAGACGGCGAAAACTGCCGCCACGACGCGCCAGCGCGAACTGCGCGAGAAGATCGCCGCCGAGGACAAGGCACGCCGCGACCAAGAGCAAAGCATCGCCAACGCCCAAGCAGATGCCGCACATGCACAGTCGATCATCGAGCAGGCGACCGAGGTACATGACCATCCAGAGATCACTGAGTCGCTTGCAGGATCCTTGGCCCGAGACAAAGCCGAACACGCCGAGACCGAGCAAGAAGTCGCCCAGCTCGAGGCCACCGAGGACGCGGTGCGCGAGCGTACCCGCGACTCACGCATCAAATTCACTGGCGCCATCGTCTGCATCGTCGCCGCAATCCTGGTGATCATCGCAATCTGGCTGTTCGCAAGCAAGTAGTCGTTTAAGAACGTCCCCAACGACTATAAGAACGTCCCCAACGACTACTTTTCGCCAGCAACGCAAACGCCGATGTTATGGCAGAGTCAGCGAGCGGGTCGCATTTGAGACAAGGTGACGTGAAACGAAAGGGCGCTGACCTTCTGGTCGCGCCCTTGAAGTTGAACGTCAGATTGTCCAAATGCGGCCCGCGCAGCGTCGGCCGGTTACGGCGTTTGTAAAACGCCGTAACCTACTGAATGAGCATCGCGTCGCCGAAGCTGAAGAAGCGGTAACGTTCTTCGATAGCAGCAGCGTAGGCATCCATGATCTGGTCGCGGGTGGCAAGTGCGCTCACGAGCATCATGAGCGTGGAGCGCGGCACGTGGAAGTTCGTGATCAGCGCGTCTACCACGTGATAGGTCGAGCCGGGCATGAGGTAGAGCTGCGTCGTGGCGTTCTCGCGCACCACGATGTCACCGCGGCCAAGCGTGTCGGCTCCGTCCTCGCGGCCTTCAAAATAGCGCGCCGTCACGGCCGGATCGAACACCGGGGCTTCTGCGTCAAACGCGCTCTCGAGCGAGCGCACCGCGGTAGTGCCGACGGCGATCACACGATGACCCTCGGCCTTGGCCTTATGCACGGCGTCGACAACCTCCTGCGACACGTGGTAGCGCTCGGTGTGCATGACGTGCTGCGTGGGGTCGTCCTCCTCCACCAAGCGGAAGGTATCGATGCCCACCTCGAGCTCGACGGCGGCAAACTTGGCACCCTTGGCCTCGATAGCGGCCATGAGCTCAGGAGTAAAATGCAGGCCCGCCGTGGGAGCGGCAGCCGAGTGCTCCTCCTTCATGGCGTACACGGTCTGATATTTCTCGGGATCGCCCTCGTAATCGGTAATGTAGGGCGGCAGCGGCACGTGACCGGCAGCATGGATGGCCTCGTCAAGCGTGCGCGGCTCGCCGGCGGCATTGCAACCGGCCGGCTCAAAACGCACCAGGCGGCCGCCGCGACTATCGGTGACAAAGTCGACGACCTCGGCCGTCAGCACCACGGGAGCCCCCTCGGGCGCATGAGCGCCACCGGCGCGATACTCAATCTGAGCACCGGGCTTCAGGCGCTTACCCGGCTTGACCAAGCACTCCCAAACATGGCCCAGCGGGTCAACATCCTCGCGGCGCTTGAGCAGCAACGTCTCGACCACGCCGCCCGAGCCCGTCTTGCGACCGATAAGACGGGCCGGCATCACGCGCGTCTGGTTGATGACGAGCACGTCGCCCGGCTCGATATAGTCGATGATGTCACGGAAGATGCGGTGCTCGACGGTGCCGCCATGCCCTAACGGCGTTCCTGTCTCGGAGCCTTTGCGATCAACCACCAGCAGGCGGCAGGAGTCGCGCGGCTCGGCAGGCGCCTGGGCGATGAGCTCTTCGGGCAGGTTATAGTCAAAATCATCGGTACGCATAGACACGTCGGATTCTCCTTATATAGCTAAAGTCCGCTCTACATCCTAGCAGGCTGACGTCCCAAGTGAACTACTTTTTGGCGGCTTTGCGCTCGTCGCGGATGCGGGCGCGGTCCATGGCCGCCTCGACGGCCGAGAAACGGCAGCCGCAGTAGTTCTGCCGATACATGCCCAGCTCGCGCGAACGACGTGTCGCCTCGGGGTAATACGTGCGAAAATCGCGAATCACCGGAGTGAGACCGCGGGCAGCAGCCAGACGCTCCAACACATCATTGCAGGTTTCGAACAACTGGTACGGCGAGACGGCGAGCGTCGTGCCCACAAACTCAAACCCGCGCTCCTGGGCCACACGGCACGCCTCGGCCAGACGCAGGGCATAGCATGAGCGACAGCGACGGGCTCGATCGGCGCCCAGCGGGGCCACGCCGGCCTCCCAGCGCTCCCGGTCCTCCCCCGCCTCGATAAGCTCGATGTCGCCATCGGCACACCACCGGCGCAGCTCGTCCAAACGCCGCTGCCATTCATCGTGCGGCTGAATATTGGGGTTTGTCCAGCAGATTGTGGGCTCAAACCCTTCCTCGCGCAGCAGGCGGACCGGCTCAAGAGAGCACGGCGCACAGCACGCATGCAGCAACAACGGCTTCATCGACATCTCCTCACCCGAAAAAGCGCACGCCAAAGGACGTATCCTCGCAGGCGACAATGCGGCGGTCGCGCAAAATGGTCCGCACGTAATACCAGTCGCCCACACAGCCCGACAAATGCAAGCCGGCCGCCAGGTAGCACAGCAGCGGATAGCCCGAAAACGCAAACCCCAGGGCAAGCGCCGCCGTCACAACAACCGTCGGCGCCAGGCAAACCGCCATGTACCGCCGGCGCGAATACACAACGCCCTCGGCGCAGGCATAGATCATCGCCGTCTCGCGATTCGCCCCAAAGGTCACCTTCGCGCCCGCAGGCGCCAGCAGCTTAAAAAACACACCGTGCACCAGCTCGTGCACGGCGAACGACGCCATTGAGATCGCAGCCAAGCCGACTATCCAGCCCACGACAGCCATCCAGCCGCCCGCGTCAGCCGCATCCAAGTCTGCAGGCCCACCCAGCAACATAAACACCGGCACCAAGCACACGGCAAACACGCCGACTACGACCATCCCCCACACAAAGCAAGCGTGCAGAAAATCCTCGTCTTCAAACGCATGTATGTTGGAAATCTCATTCATAGCATCTTAGGATAGCGCCCCTGCCACGTACCCGTCCGCATGTGCGATAATGTCGAACGATATGCACGAATTGACCACCGCGTCGCCAGGCCTTGCGCCCGGCCGCGCTCTCACCATATGCGAAGGAGTCCCATGGCATCCAAATACTCCATGAACGACCGTCCCAGCTGGCCTCGCCGCGCCATCGTTACCGCCGGCGAGCCCTACGGCAACAAGGGCCTTCACTTTGGCCACGTCGGCGGCGTCTTTGTCCCTGCCGACTTCTTCGCCCGCTTCCTGCGCGACCGTCTGGGCCGCGAGAACGTCATCTTCACCTCGGGCACCGACTGCTACGGCTCGCCCATCATGGAGAGCTACCGCAAGCTCAAGGAGAACGAGGGCTACGACAAGTCCATTAACGAGTACGTCGAGTCCAATCACTCCCGCCAGGCCGCGACCCTCAACAACTACAACATCAGCTGCGATATCTACGGCGGCTCGGGCCTTGAGCCGGCTGCGCAGATTCACAACGAAGTGACCGCCGAGATTATCGAGCGCCTGCATGAGCAGGGCACCATCTCCAAGCGCTCCACGCTGCAGTTCTACGACGCCAAGGCCGGCACGTTCCTCAACGGCCGCCAAGTGATCGGCCGCTGCCCCATCCAGGGCTGCAAGTCCGAGAAGGCTTATGCCGACGAGTGCGACCTGGGTCACCAGTTTGAGCCCGAGGAGCTCATCGCACCCAAGAGCCAGCTCACCGGCGAGGTGCCCGAGCTGCGCCCGGTCGACAACCTCTACTTCGACCTGCCGGCCTACCTCGACTTTATGAAGACCTACACCGCCAAGCTCGCCCAGAACCCGCAGGTTCGTTCCGTGGTCTCCAAGACCATGGAGGAGTGGCTGCTGCCGGCCCAGCTCTATATCCAAAACAAGTTCCGCGAGGCCTTCGATGCCGTCGAGGACCAGCTGCCCGAGCACACCGTGCTGGAGCCCGAGGGAAACAAGAGCAGCTTTACCATCACCTTCCCCAGCTGGAAGGAGCGCGACGACGCCCATGCGGTGCTCGCCAACGGCGGCGTGCGCTTCCGCAGCGGCAAAGCGCTCGTGCCTTTCCGCATCACCGGCAACATCGACTGGGGCGTTCCGGTGCCCCAGGTCGACGGCGTTTCCGACGTCACCTGCTGGTGCTGGCCAGAGAGCCTGTGGGCGCCCATCAGCTATACGCGTACCGTGCTCGCGCGCGATGCCAAGGCCGCCGGCGTGACCGAGGGCGTCGCCGCCCAGGATGCCGCCCTCATGGGCGAGCCCGCTGCCGACTCCACACAGGTGCCCGCGCCCACCTACCAGCACAGCTCGCTCGACTGGCGCGACTGGTGGTGCTCGGACGACGCACAGATCTACCAGTTTATCGGTCAGGACAACATCTACTTCTACTGCATCGCGCAGACCGCCATGTGGGAGGCCCTGGGCTGGAACCTCACGCAGAGCACCGTCAGCGCCTGCTACCACCTGCTCTACATGGGCAAAAAGGCCAGCTCGTCCTCGCAGACGCCTCCCCCGCCGGCAGACGACCTACTCAACCACTACACCTGCGAGCAGATGCGCGCGCACTGGCTGTCGCTCGGCCTGTCCGAAAAGCCGGTGAGCTTTAGCCCCAAGGCATACGACACGCGTGTGACCGGCAAGGACAAGGACGGCAACGAGGTGCGCGCCTGCGACGACAAGCGCGTTATCGATCCGGCCCTTAAGGAGAGCGCCCTTTTGACCGGCGTATTCAACCGTCTGGCCCGCAGCTGCTTCTACGGCGTCGCCGTCAAGGAAGGCGACGAGAGCCCCTATCGCAACGGCTGCATCCCCGCCGGTGCCGCCTCTGCCGCCGTGGTCGAGGCTGCCGAGCAGGCAGCTCTTGCCTTTGAGCAGGCCATGTACAAGTTCGAGACGCACCGCGCGCTTGCCGTGTGCGACGACTACCTGCGCGCCGCCAACAAGCGCTGGAGCGACGCCTCCAAGGCCGCCAACAAGCTCGAGGGCGACGAAGCAAACGCAGCGATGACGCAGGCCCTGGTTGATGCCTTTACCGAGCTGCGCGTGGCGACCGTCCTGATGCACGGTATCGTCCCGGCCGGCTGCGAACTCATCTGCGAGTACTTCGACGTCGATCCGGTCGCCTTCTTTAGCTGGGATAACATCTTTGCCTCCACGGACGAGTTCGTAGAGAGCCTGGGCGAGAAGCCCGGCGACCACCGCGTGAAGCCGCTGCCCCCGCGCTTCGACTTCTTCAGCAAGCACGAGAGCCAGTACTAAAGCACGCTAGTAGCAACGCGCCCGGGAATGATTATTCTGGGACGGGGATTAAAAAATCATTCCCGGGCGCCACAGTACAGTCTTTTTGTGACGGGAGTCATGGAATGATTATTTAATCCCCGTCCCAGAATAATCATTTAGGTGGAAGGAAAGACGGATGTCCAAGCCGCGTCGTCGTAAGCAGAAAAAGCAGGTTAAGCCCGAGCTCAAGCTCAGGCAGTTTGCCGCTACCGAGCTTTCCGACCAGCTTGCCGCCCAACACTCCGCCGCCGACCTGCCGCGCTTTATGGTCGACACGGTCGCCGGCGCCTATGCGCCCGCCGATGCCGAGCTCATGATCGAGGGCTTCGGCGCCGCGGCCACACGCCCGGTCACGCTGCGCGCCAACACGCTCAAGGCGACCGCCGAGGACATCGCTGCGGCGCTCGGTGCCGCCGGCATCGCCCACAACCCCGTCGCTTGGTATCCGGACGCCTTTATCCTGCCCGAGGCCCAGGTTTCCGACCTATGGGACCTCGACATCTACCGCGACGGCAAGATCTACCTACAGAGCCTGTCGTCCATGATGCCGCCTTTGGTGTTGGGCGCCCAGGCAGGCGAGGACATCCTGGACATGTGCGCAGCCCCTGGCGGCAAGACGACGCAGATCGCCGCCCTCACCCAGGGCCAGGCACACCTCACGGCCTGCGAGATGAGCATTCCCCGCGCCGAAAAGCTTGAGTCCAACCTCCACCGCCAAGGTGCCAAAAACGTGCCCGTCATGCGCATCGACGCACGCGAGCTCGACGAGTTCTTCCGCTTTGACCGCATCCTGCTCGACGCTCCCTGCACCGGCACGGGCACCGTCATCAGTGGCAACGAGAAAAGCCTGCGCGGCCTCACCGAGCAGCTGCTCGTCAAGTGCGCCCGCTCGCAGCGCGCGCTTCTGGACCGCGCCATGGGAGCCCTCAAACCGGGCGGCACGCTCGTCTATTCCACCTGTTCGATCATGCCGCAGGAAAACGAGGACGCCCTGCAAGAGGCCCTCGACAAGCACATGGATTGCGAGCTTATCCCCCTCGACGGCACACCGAGCGAAAGTGAAGCGCGTCGCGCCCAGGATGCCGGCGAGGAGCCGCATATCGAGTGCAACGCCCTCACC
This sequence comes from uncultured Collinsella sp., assembly GCA_902494765.1. Classification (GTDB taxonomy): domain Bacteria; phylum Actinomycetota; class Coriobacteriia; order Coriobacteriales; family Coriobacteriaceae; genus Collinsella. The sequence goes on along the minus strand of CABUUK010000022.1, from coordinate 1,742 downwards.
GAGGCCATCGCCGCCGGCCATGTCTCGGCCATCGCCAACGGTATGCCCGGCACGCTGACCATTCCGCCTAGCCGCGATTTTGAGGGCTTCTACATTGCCCTGATCCGAAAACGCAGCTAGCGCACGGATCAAAAACTCAACAAGCTATCTCTGTGCGCGTTTGCCCTGCTGGTCGCGATGCTGTTTAAGCATCGCGCGCTCCTTGCGTTCGGCCCTTTTGCCCTTAATGGCCGTGACCACAAAGTAGATGACCGCGGCGGCAACGATTGCGCCCACGCACAGGCCAATCGAGCCAAACATTGCTGTCAATTCCATACCGCGTCACCTCTCTTTTAAACGGGACTTTCAAGATAGCACCTCGATCCTCGCCACCACAGCTCCTTCACGTTCTCCCGCCCTTCGGTCTAACGGATGGTGCGGCGGGGAAAAATCAACTCGTCAAACGATTTAGCATTCGCAATTCCGGCTGCATCGCGCCGGCCACCATCGCATAGAATCGAGCCTCCATGGATACCCTCAACGACCTAAACGAACGCGTCGACGCCTTTGTCGGCACCAGCTCCTTCGACACGCCTGCCGCGGCAAACGACCAAGCTCCCATCGATGTACCCGCCGAGGTTCACGAGGACATCGTCGCCTCGGTCGATTTCTCCGAGGTCGAGCTCGCAGACGAGTTCACCGAGCCCCAGGTAGCCGTGACCCCCAACGGACTGCTCCCCATGGAGCCCCTGCCCATCGACGGACGTCTGCGCAAGGCTGCTCTTCGCATGCCCGACGAGATCGAGGAGGCCAGCGGCTTCACGCTCTTCGGCCGCCGCATCAAGTCGCTCATTTACACTACCGATGTCGCGGTTATCCGCAACTCCAACGCCGATGCCGTTTTTGCGGTCTACCCTTTCACGCCGCAGCCCGCCATTACGCAAGCGCTGCTGACCGTCGCCGAGTGCCCGGTCTTTGTAGGCGTGGGCGGCGGAACTACGACCGGTAAGCGCTCCGTGCAGATGGCAGCCGTCTCCGAGATGCAGGGCGCGGCGGGCTGCGTGGTCAACTCCCCCGCTACTGCCGAGATGGTCGAGCACATCACCAACATCGCCGACATCCCCGTCATCGCCACGGTCGTACGTTGCGACGACGATGCGCATGCCAAAGTGCGCACCGGAGCCAAGATTCTCAACATCGCCGCCGGCAAAAACACGCCCCAGGTCCTGCGTGAACTGCGCGAGCACTATCCCAACCTGCCGCTCATCGCGCCGGGCGGCAAGACGCCCGAGAGCATCCGTGAGACCATCGCCGCCGGCGCCAACGCCATCATCTGGACGCCGCCTTCGGCACAGCAGCTACAGACCGACATGATGCAGCGTTATCGCAAGATGAAGGAAGAAGCCACACCTGTCATCTCGCGCGACGATGTGCCCATTATCGACCAGGTCGCCGCCGCCGAGGTCAGCCAGGTCGAGAACATGAATCCCGATGTGCCGATTCCCGACGAAGTCATCGAGCGCGTCGCTTCGATCCACGAGCGCGTCGAGGAGCATCGCGCCAACCGCGGCCTCAAGCCGTCACTGCACGGCTTCTTCTTCCGCGGAAAGAAACGCTAATCGTAACAGCAAGGCCCGCCCCACAAATGAACTGCCTCCCATTTCTTGGACATGAGAAATGGGAGGCTTTCTTTATGCGCGTTGATTTGAGGGTGAAGCATGATGTCGAGGCCAGGAAGGCGGCCATAGGGCTCTTCGAGCTCG
>CABUUK010000021.1 GCA_902494765.1 uncultured Collinsella sp. | reverse complement strand
TCGGTGGGTCATCGTCCCGGCATTCAGCATCAGGGTAGCGCTGCGACGCGGAAATCGCGCGCCGTTGCCGCGCCCCGCAGTGCCCGCTTCCCCCGAGAACAATTATCAGTGCAGGTAGACGGCTTGCGTATTTTCGGAAAACCGGGGGATGGTCGGCCCATACGGGTTAAACGTAGTAGATAGGCCGTTTTCGTGGCACGGCCCAAAACAGTCTTTTGGGACGGGTGGTATCCTTGGTAGCTCTGTGCTGCAAACGCACCTTAAACGCAAGGAGTCCCATGGATCTTATCGCCCAGCTCGCCCGCGAGCTCAACCTTAAGGCCGCCAACGTCGAGGCAGCCGTCAAGCTCATCGACGAGGGCAACACCATCCCCTTTATCTCGCGCTACCGCAAGGAAGCCACGGGCGGCATGGACGACGTTGCCCTACGCGCCCTCGACGAACGCCTGTCCTACCTGCGCAATCTTGAGCAGCGTAAAAAGGACGTCATTCTGCTCATCGACGCCCAGGGCAAACTCACGCCCGAACTCGAGCAGCAGATTCGCGAGGCCACGCAACTCCAGCGTGTCGAGGACCTCTACAAGCCCTACCGCAAAAAGCGCATGACCCGCGCGCAGAAGGCCCGCGAGGCAGGTCTGGAGCCGCTCGCCAACATGATCATCATGCAGGCCTCGGCCAAGGGCAGCGCGCTCGACGCCGCCGCGGCATACGTCAACGAGGAGGCCGGCTTCGACACGCCCGAGAAGGCGCTCGCCGGCGCCGCCGACATCGTGGCCGAGACGGTAGCCGAAGATCCCGAGAACGTCGCCGACCTGCGCGCCTTTACGCAAAACACCGCCGACATCGTCGTCGAGGCCACCGACCCCGCCGAAAAGACTCCCTACGAGCCCTACTACAACTTTGACGAGCCGCTGCGCCGTATACCCAACCACCGCGTGTTGGCTATCGACCGCGGTGAGCGCGAGGGCAAGCTCCGCGTGCGCGTGAACGTCGACGGCGCTGCCGCCACGGCACGCCTCGGCAGCCGTTGGCCCCGACGCCAGGGCGTGTTTGCTCCCATCTTCGATGCCGCCATCGCCGACGGCTACAAGCGCCTCATGGCTCCCTCGCTGGAGCGCGAGGCCCGTGCTAAGCTCACCGTTCGCGCCCAGACCGAGGCCATCAACGTCTTTGCCAAGAATCTCGAGGGCCTGCTCTCGGCACGCCCCGTGCGCGGCGCCCGCGTGCTTGCACTCGATCCGGGCTACCGCACCGGCTGCAAGGTCGCCGTCATGGACGAGACCGGCAAGCTGCTCGACCATGGCGTGGTCTACCCCACCAAGCCGCGCCACGACGTCGCCGGCACCAAGCGCGAGCTCGCCCGCCTCGTCAAGAAGGACAGCGTCAACACCATCGTCATCGGCAACGGCACTGCCAGCCGCGAGACCGAAGAAGTTGTCTCGGAGTTCATCACCGAGCAGGCGCCCGGGCTGCGCTACACCATCGTCAACGAGGCCGGCGCATCGGTGTACTCCGCCTCCGAGCTCGCCAGCCAGGAATACCCCGATCTGGATGTCACCGTACGCGGTGCCATGAGCCTGGGTCGTCGCCTGCAGGACCCGCTGGCAGAGCTCGTCAAGATTCCGCCCCAGTCCATCGGCGTGGGCCAATACCAGCACGACCTTGACCAGACCGAACTCTCGCGCACCCTGGGCCACGTGGTGGAGGACGTCGTCAACCGCGTGGGCGTCGACGTCAACACCGCAAGCGCGAGCCTGCTGGGATACGTATCGGGCATCACGCCGAGCGTAGCCAAGAACATCGTGGCCTACCGCGAGGAAAACGGCGCCTTTACCGATCGACGCCAGCTCAAGAAGGTACCCAAGCTGGGACCCAAGGCATACCTCAACGCCGCGGGTTTCCTGCGCATCAGCGGCGGCAAGAACCCGCTCGACGCCACGAGCGTCCACCCCGAGAGCTACGAGGTGGCAACGGCCGTCTTGGAACGCGCCGGCGTTAAAGCAAGCGAGCTCAGCCGCGGCGGCGTACCCGACATCGAGCGCCGTCTGGGCAGCATCTCGACGCTGGCAAGCAATCTGGACTGCGGCACCCTCACGCTCATCGACATCGTCAACGAGCTCAAGAAGCCCGGCCGCGACCCGCGCGACGACGCGCCCGAGGTAGTCTTTAGCCGCTCGGCGCTTTCCATCGACGACCTGGAGCCCGGCATGGAACTCAAGGGCACGGTGCGCAACGTCGTCGACTTTGGCGCCTTCGTCGACGTGGGTGTGCACCAGGACGGCCTCGTGCACATCTCCAAGCTGGCCAACCGCTTCGTCAAACACCCGAGCGACGTGGTGCGCGTCGGCGACACGGTAAAGGTGTGGGTCGAAAAGGTCGATCGCGACCGCAAAAAGATCTCCCTCACCATGGTGCAGGGAAAGTAGCGCACACAAGACACACCACGAGCAAAGGGCCCGGATGTCTCAACGGACGTCCGAGCCCCTCTTTTTTGGAAATATAAATTAGAAGATTATCAGATTACAGATTAACCTCCATAGCAGGACGGATGGCGAGGTCCGTGCTGGGCACGTTGCGACCGTCGGAGTCCACGACGCCGTCCGCGCCGACGAAATTCGCGCCGTACAAGCCAGAATACCACGACGAATCAAGCCACCAGCCGCACGCGCCGTTGTCGTCCCATATCCAAGCACCGTTGTTTATTGCCTGCTGGGTCGGCATACAGATACGGTCTTCGTCGGACATAAAGTAGTCAGTTGCCTCTTCTTCGAAAAGCAGCCTAGGGGCTTCATCGATCACCTTCATCCCATCGCCCGTAAAGGCCTGGGAAGCAAAATCGTTCTCGAGCCATGCGTCGAGGTTGTAGAAACAGTCCTCCAACTCATCCTCATCCTCATAGTACGCTTGGGCATCAAGGGCCTTTTGACTTACGACAAGGGCTCTGTCGCCCGTGACCGACAGGACGCGCCACTCAATGGGCTCCTTGCCGTTTGAGATGTCGCCGTCTTGTTCGTAGGAGCCAAACTCGACCACATCGCCCTTCTGGCAGCCCTTAAAAGGATTCTTGTTAAAGTTCTCGTTAAAGGCAGGAACAACGACGAAGACGACGATCAGCACGACGACGATGAAGCTGGCAGCGGCGCCGGCGATGAGGAGGGGCAGGGCATTCTTGCCGCCGGTCGCGGCAGATTGCTGCACCCGGGCGACCTGCGGCGCGGGCGCGAAGGCGTTCGCCGCCCGCGGCGCGGGCATGCCGGCGTTCGCGTCAAGCGGCGTGCCGCATGCGCCGCAGAACCTGGCCTCGTCAATGTTCTTGGTACCGCACTTGGGACAGAACATGGGGTTCTCCCTTCCTCAATCTTCTTCCGCACCCACAAGACTAGATCGTGGCAGTACAAACTTGTTGCGCAACATGCGCCGAAGCCCGAAACGCCACTCCGCCGGATGCTCACCTGCATTTTTTGAGTTATACGGCCTCGTTGGGCCACGATGACGCCCCTTCAAAGCACCAAACGCAACAAATAGGCGTCAGATATTCCACAAATGTCCCGCATTGACACCCACAGAGATGCGATACAAGACATTTTTCAGCCACATTGGCAATCCCGGCGGCAATCAGAGGCCGCATAACTCGATTTTTGTTGGTGGGACCCTTAAGGGCTCGGACTACGAGGACAAGCGATTAAAAAATACCGATGCTTCGTGCTGGAAGCCATGCGCAAGACAAAGGTAAAGCGAAAGACCTTGGGCGACTTGCGCGTTGCACCAAACACATAGTCGGCAAGGTCTTTGGCCTTGGCGATGACTGCCAGCTCGGAGCTGTATCGTTTTGGATACTTGATAGATAGAGATTAGAAGATTTTTAGATTACAGATTAATCCATAAAGCAGGGCGGACGGCGTAGTCCGATCGGTCCACGTAGTCGCCGTCGGAGTATACATCGCCGACTAGGCCAACATTGGCCGCGAGGTACGACTCGTCACCCGGCGAGCGAAGCCACCAGCAGCACGTGCTGCCGTAGATGCCGCCCTCCATTGTCCAAGCACCGTTGTTCAAAGCCTGCTGGGTCGGCATGCACATACGATAGACATCGGAATGAAAGTACTCATTTACCTCATCGGCGGAAAGCAGCGTAGGAGCTCCGTCAATCTCCCTCATCTCGTCGCCCGTAAAGGCCTGGGAAGCAAAGTCGTCTTCAAGCCACGCCTTGAGGTCGGAGGAGTTCCAGTCGTTACCGTCATCCGCATCTTCGTTGAAAGCATGGGCATCGAGAGCCTTTTGGCTCACAACATAGGCACGGTCACCCTCGACCGCCAGGACACGCCACTCGATGGGCTCCTTGCCGTTTAAGATATCACCGTCCTGCTCATAGGAGCCAAACTTAACCTTATCGCCCACCTGGCAGCCCACGAAAGGGTTCTTGTTGAACGTAGGAATGGCGACGAAGACGGCAATCAACACGAGAGCGATGACGCCGGCTGCCGCGCCTCCAATGATGAAAGGCAGTTTCTTCTTGCCACCAGCTTTACTGGCGGGCTGTACATTTGCAGACTGCGGCGCGGCCGCGACACCAGGCGCTATGTCTGGGGCTACAGCCGGATTACCGGTTTTGCCTGAGGGGGGGGCAGTTTCGGCAGCTACCGCGGGAAGCGGATTGCCGCAAGCCACACAGAACTTGGCCTCGTCGATGTTCTTGGTACCGCATTTGGGGCAGAACATGGGGTCTCCTTCCTTTCGTTTTCCTTTCGTAATTCAAGGCTAGGCCCAAGGCAACCAAACTTGTTGCGCAACATGCCCCGAAGGCGAAGATATCCGTGTGAGCGTCGCCCCGCTTGCGTCGCACCCCTTTCCCGGCGATAACAAAAAGGCGCCGCCCCATCAAAGAGACAGCACCAGGCAAGTCTTATTCAGCTCAGAACCTATTGGCAAGTTCGTGTCGGCAGCCCCGGCCTTTCCTTTGCCTAGCGCGACCCTCGCGAAGCGCGTGAGCGATAGGGAAAGGAAAGACCGGGGCGAACAGCCCACGGTACAGTCAGTGGTCGCGTTACGGCAGGATATGGAAGCCGAGCGACGCGATATCCTTGGCAAAGCCGCGCACGGTGTCGAGCGAGACCTCGTACGGGTCGCGACCGATGTTCTTGCGCTTGGCCAGGATGCTGTTGGGCACCGTGATGATCTGGCAACCGCAGGCCTCGGCCTGGTAGATGTTGATGAGCTCGCGCGTGGATGCCCACAGGACCTCGCAGTTGGGCTTGGCGGCGGCCTTCTTAACTGACTCCGTCACAAACGGAATGGGATCGACACCGGTGTCGGCGATACGGCCGGCAAAGAGCGAAATGATGGACGGCGTCTCGGCATCAACAGCCTCGACCATCTCATCGACTTGCTCGGGCGTAAAGATGGTGGTGACGTTGACCTTGATGCCGTCAGCCGAAAGCTTGCGGACCAGCTCGGCGGTGGACTCGCCCTTGGTGGTCACGCACGGAATCTTGACGTAGACGTTCTCGGCCCAGGTAGCGATCTCGCGAGCCTCGACCTCCATGGTCTCGACGTCGTCGGCAAAGACCTCAAACGAGACGGACACATCGGTGATGTGGGTCAAGACCTCCTTGGCAAACGCGCGGTAATCCGTCACGCCGCCCTTCTTCATAAGGGACGGGTTGGTCGTGAAACCCTGAACGTTGCCGTTCTCGTACATGTCGAGCATGCCCTCGAGGTTTGCACCGTCAGCGAACACCTTGATTGCCATCTGCCTGATTCCTTTCGTTTGCACACGGCCGATAAACTGCTAAACACTTTACCTATGTTTATCAAGGCGTGAGCTGCGGGTTTTTATCTTCTCGGCGAACGGTATAAACACCTCAGTGTTTGGATTGATAAATCGATTGAGCATGCAAAAGCAGAAAGTCGCAGTTCGAGCAAACGTCAGAACGCGGGATTCATTAGATGAGGCCGAAATGCTGCATCGCTGTGACGGTACCGTCGTGCGCGACATCGTCGGTCACGTAGTCGGCGACCGCCTTGACCTCGGGCATGGCGTTGCCCATGGCCACGGCTGTCTCGACGGCAGCGAGCATGCCCAGGTCGTTGCCCGAATCGCCAAAGCCAAAGGTGCGCGCATTTCCCTCGCGGCCCAGATACGCCAGTGCTCGCGCCACGCCCACGCCCTTGTCAATGCCCTTGGGGCTCAGCTCGCGATTCTGACCACCGGTATTGCACAGCTCAAACTCGCAATCGATAAAGCCGTCATCGTTGGCTACGCGAGCCAAACTGGGCGCAGTGAGGCCTACCTTGCCCACGCGCAGACTGCCGTCGACGCGCATCTCCTCGGTGCTGTGCGCCACAGAAGTGCCGATCAGAGACGACTGCTCAACACCCGCGGGTTCCAGGGCAAAAGTAGCCACGTTGGTCTCGAAAAAGGCCTCAATCCCTGCCGCGGCCATACGGCGCGCAAGCTCCTCAATAACGTCCTCGTCAAAGCAGTCCTCATGCACCACGCGGCCCTCGACCTCGAGCGTCGCTCCCGCCATGGCAACGACACCCGCCGGGTTCAGCGCGCGCAGGCCATCGGCAATCAGCCACAAGGGACGACCCGTGCAGATAAATGCATGGTGTCCCGCGTCGCGCAGACGATGAAACGCCTCGACGACCGCCTGCGAGGGGTGAACCGCCGAAAAGTCCTTGTCGGTCATGTTGTCGGGATCGAACGACGTCAGCGTGCCGTCCACGTCAAAAAAGAGCACGGCGGAATCGGGGCACGCATCAATCATATGGGTTCCTTTCGGGGGCGAGAGTAAACGAAGTATCCATCATATAATGGAGCGACGCAACCAGAGAGGTCACCCATGGAATTTTACGCAAGCTGCCCCGAGGGCTTTGAGTCCGCACTCGCCGATGAGCTTAAACGCCTCGGGCTTTCGCATGTTCGCCGGCTGAAGGGCCGCGCTACATTTGAGGGCGAGCTCGAAGAAGGCTACCGCGCCTGTCTGTGGTCGCGCCTGGCGAGCCGTGTGTTCGTGGTACTCGGGCGCTTTGAGGCGCAGGATGCCGATGAACTGTACGATAGCGTTTACGACATCGCCTGGGAGACCATCATCCGCCCCGGCGCCACCATCGCCATCACCGCCCGCGGCGTGACCGAGCAGCTGCGCAACACGCGCTTCTCGGCCCTGCGCGCCAAAGACGCGCTGTGCGACCGTCTGGCCGAGACCACGGGCCGTCGCGCCGACGTCGATGCCGCCGACCCCGATGTTCACCTGTTGCTTTCGCTGCGTCAGCGCCGCGCGAGCATCAGCCTGGACCTTTCGGGCGACCCGCTGTTCAAGCGTCTGCCGCCCGCTGCGACTCGTGCCGGCGAGGGCGCACACGTGTTGCGCCCCGACTACGCCGCCCTGGTGCTGGCGCAGGTCGGCTGGACCGCACTATGCGAGCGCGAGCTGACGGCCGACGATTACGAAAACGAAGCCCTTCCCACGCTGATCGATGCCTCGTGCGCCGGCGGCGGTCTGCTGCTGGAGGCCGTGAACATTCTGACCGACCGCGCCCCGGGCGCCGCACGCGAGCGCTGGGGCTTTGAGGGCTGGCAGCTGCACGACGCTGTCCTGTGGGAGCAGCTGCTTGCCGAGGCGCGCGAGCGCGAGGCGGCAGCGCGCGAGCGCCAGGCGCGCATCGTGGCCGTAGACATCGACCCCGCCGCCCGCAAGACTGCCGAGCGCATGGTCAAGTGCGCCGGCTACAAGCGTTTTGTCGACTTTTGTGCCGCCAAGCCCGCCACCGTGCTGGACCATGCGGGCGCCGTCGCCGGTGCCGCCCTGGTCGCGGACACGACCGAGACCCCGCTTTCGCTCATGCACGATGCCATGACGCTCATCGGCGAGCTGCGCCGCGCCCCCGAGCTCGCTTCGGCGCCGGTCGCCGCTCTCACCCGCGACGGCTTGCTGGCCCGCGCGCTCCACGCCGAGCCCGAGCGCTCGATCGCCGTCATGCCCAATAACGAGGAGGCGGCTCTTGAGGTTTGGCCCTCACTCGACCACGCCGCTGCAGCGTTTGAGGCTGCGACCAGCGCGGATGCCGAGGCCGAGGTTGCGGATACCAACGAAGCCAACGACGAAGCCGCCGCTTCCTCCATGCCCGAACCTGCCGCCACGCTCGACTTGGGCGACGGCAAGCCGCTGCCCGTGCTCATCCCGGAGTCCGAGCAGTTCGCCAACCGCCTGCGCAAGAATGCCCGTCTGCGCCGCAAGTGGGCCAAGCGCGAGGGCGTGAGCTGCTATCGCGTCTACGATGCCGACCTGCCCGACTACTCCGCTGCCATCGACCTGTACGAGGGTTGCCCGCAGACGCCGGGCCGCTGGCTCGTCATCGCCGAATACGCCGCGCCCAAGACCATCGATCCCGCGCTGGCCCAGGCCCGCATGCTCGACATCTTGGCCATCGCGCCGCGCATCCTTGATGTTCCGGCCGAGCATGTGCACGCCAAGGCCCGCATGCGTTCGCGCGGCGGCTCGCAGTACGGCAAGCAGGGCGCCGGCAAGGGCGGATCGGGCGAGCGCGCCAACATCGCGCGCCGGCGTCTGCCGCTCATCGAAGAAGGCGGGCTCACCTTTGCCGTCAACTTTGATGACTACCTGGATGTGGGCATCTTCTTGGATCACCGCGTCACCCGCAACCTGGTGCGCGAGCACGCCAAACAGGCGCGCCGCTTCCTCAACCTGTTCGCCTACACCGGCACCGCCACCTGCTATGCGGCCGACGGCGGCGTCGAGGAAACCGTGACAGTCGACCTTTCCAACACCTACCTGGACTGGGCCGAGCGCAATATGCGCCAGAACGGCTTTGTTGGTCCGCAGCATCATTTTGTGCGCTACGACGTGCTCGCCTGGATTCGCGACCAGCGCCAGACGCGCAACCGCTGGGACCTGATTTTTGTCGATCCGCCCACGTTTTCGAACTCATCCAAGATGGGCCGCCGCACCTGGGATGTCCAGCGCGACCATGTTGAGCTTTTGGCCGGCGTATCGCGCCTGCTCGCACAGGGCGGCCACGCCATCTTTAGCTGCAACCTGCGCGGCTTCCGCCCCGAGACGCGCAAGCTCGCGCGCGCGGGCGTGGTGCTGGAGGACATTACGGCGCAGACCATCCCCGAGGATTTCGCGCGCAACCAGAAGGTGCACCACTGCTATATCGTGCGCCGCCTGCCCATTGAGGACGCCATGGCCGAGGTCGGCTTTAGCGCCGAGGAGATTGCCGAGCGTGTCGAGGAGCTGCGCAACCCTGAGGCCCGCAAGCCTCGCGCGGCAGTGCCCGCGCACGCGCAGACCGGCAACGGCAAGTCCAACTTTGCCGGCAAACCCTCCCCTGCCGGCAAGTCCAAAAAGAAGAAGTTCTACGCCAGCAAGCCCAAGGGCAAATAAACAAAGTTGCGGTGGAATACGGACTGTTTTGCCTGGAATTAGGCAAATTTAGACCGTATTTCACCGCAACTCATAGTGGGATGGCGGGCGCCGTCCTACCCTTGGGTGACCAGGCGATAGCCGATACCCACGTGTGTCTGGATATAGCGCGGATGCGCGGGGTCGGACTCGATTTTCTTGCGCAGCGTGCCCATAAAGACACGCAGGCTCGCCAGGTCGCTCTTAGTTGCCGTGCCCCAAATCTCGTGCAGGATAAACTGATGCGTCAGCACCTTATCGGCGTTATGCGCCAGCAGGCACAGGAGCTTGTACTCGATCGGTGTCAAATGCAGCTCCTCGCCATCCATCGTGGCGATGCCGGCATCAAAATCGATATGCAGCTCGCCGGTATCGAACGAGCCCTCGGAGGCAACGCCGCCCGTTTGCGCATACGAAAGACGCCTGAGCGTCGTGCGAATGCGCGCGAGCAGCTCCTCGACCGAAAAGGGCTTGGTCAGGTAGTCGTCGGCGCCGGCATCGAGCGCGCGGATCTTGTCCGCATCCTCGCTGCGCGCCGAGACCACAATGATCGGCATGCCCGACCATGCGCGCACCGACTCCACCACCTTGACGCCGTCCATATCGGGCAGGCCCAAATCGAGCAGCACGATGCTCGGCGTCTGCGATGAGGCGGCGGCGATGGCGGCATGGGCGGTCTCCACGGCCATATGGCGCAAGCCGTGCGCCTCGAGCGCGGCAACGATAAGGTTACGAACGGCGGGGTCGTCCTCAACGACCAAGATGAGCGGTTTTACGGCAGAGTTCGGCACAGCGTTACTCCTTATCAAACGAAACGTCGGCGACGGGAAGCTCAATCGTAAAGACCGAGCCGTGCGGGTCCGCCGCGGCAACCTCTATGCTACCGCCATGCGCCAACGCAATGGAGCGGCAGAGCGAAAGACCCAGGCCCACGCTGCGATGGCTGTCGGCAAGACCGTGGTTGGCGGTGTAGAACGACTCAAAGATCCGCTCGCGGTCCTCGGGCGCAATGCCCGGACCATCATCGGCCACCGAGCACGTCACGTGCCCATCGTCGACACTAATCGAGATCATGATATGCGAGCCTGCGGGCGTATAGGTGACGGCGTTGTTCACCAGATTGACCACCAGCTGCACCATCAGGCGCGCATCGACATTGACGAGCGCCGGCTCATCGCACGTCACCACTTTAAGGTCGTGCTCGCGCACGGCCGGATTTACGTGGCGCAGTGCCTCCTCGACGATATCATCCATGAGCTCGAGCGTGGTCGACAGATGCATGCCGCCGCCCTCGAGCTTGGTGATGGCGAGCAGGTTCTCGACGGTAGCGTTGAGCCATTGCGCATCCGAGCGAATGGACAGGAGCAGGCCGCGGCGCGTCTGGGCGTCGAGCACGGCGGTGCCGGTCGAGCCCTGGTCGAGCAGCACATCGGCATTGCCCGAAATACTGGTGAGCGGCGTGCGCAGGTCGTGCGAGATGGAACGCAGCAGGTTGGCGCGCAGCTGCTCGTTTTTGGCGAGCACCGCCGCCTCCTCGCGGGCCTCCATGGCGCGGGCGCGATCGAGTGCCAGCTCGCCTTCGCTCACGATGGCATCGGCAAGTGTCCGCTCCTCGTGCGTCAGCACGTCGGGCTCGGCAACGATAGCCAGCACGCCCACCACCGAGGCGGGGTCGCCCGAGCGCACGAAGCCGTCGCCTGTGCGAACCGTCAGGTAGATACCATAAAACGCCGAGCCGCCATAGGTGGCATCGAGCGGCGTACCCACATAGGCGGACGCCGAGAGCCGCGGCGGCATCTGCGGCGCCAGTTCGTGCACCGGTGCCGCATCGCCCACAGCCGTGTACGTCGCACGCGGCAGCAGGTCATCGCCCTCGGCGTCGGCGCTGTACCATACGACCGGACAGCCCGAAAGACGCGCCAGCTGCGTTGCCATGGCGTGAACGATCTGCTGCTGATCGGCGCACCGCTGCAGCATGCGGTTGGTCTCGAGCACCATATGCGTGCGGCGGTCGCTGGCGGCAGCCTGTGCCAGAGCGCGGCGCAGGGCCAACGCAATCGAGCTCGACACAAGCGAGACCACGAACATGATGAAGAACATGCCAGGATAGACGCGGTCGATAAGCGACAGCGAGTAGCGCGGGTCGATAAACAAGAAGTTGTAGAGCGCCACGGCGGCAGCCGAGCTCAGCAAGCAATACAGGCGACTCCAGGTAAAGAATGCGCACAGCTGAACGGCGAACACATAGACGATCATGATGCTCGGCGCGAGACCCGGATGGTCGAGCAGCGCGCCCACAATCGTCGCCGCGACCAGCAGCCCCACCGATACGCAGGCGTCATACAGAGGAGTGCGGCGCATCAGCGTTGTGCGCCGCCACCAAAAGCTATCGGCAATATCGCCGTCCGTACGGACGTCCATCAGCGCCCCGCCCCTCTCTCAAAAACAAAAACCACCACAAAGGGACAGGCACCTTTGTGGTGGTTTTCCCTCGTGGTGGTTCTAAGTGTAAAGCCTTCTACGACCGGTAGCCGCTAGACAAACAGCACGTGCGCGAGCAGTGCGCACACGCACACCGCTCCAAATACCAGTGCCACGATCGAGATCACGCGGTCGGCCGTGTCCATGTTGGCGCGATTCGTAAAGAACCGATCTTCAGCGGCGTCGACGCGCGCCTCACGCACCATTTCGACCACCGCCTCGCGGCCATCGAGCGCCTTTGTATCCATGTTTGCCTCCCCGGCCTCAATCTTGTCTATCGAAAACCAACTCCATGCAGCCTGTCGGCGCCTACGGCCGCTCGTTGGGAGCCAGGCGCTGCATCTTGTTCACGGCCTTGAACTTGGTGAACAGCGGCACGTACTCAAAGCTCACGTTGGAGTTCTCCAGGCCGTACCAACGCGCGGGCGTGCCGGCAGCACGGCGGATGATGTACTTGAGCGTGATGGCCGTACGCTCGCTCGGCTCCACGTCGCTCTCGGGCGCCAGAAGCTTACGGATCAGGACGAACTTGAACGTGCCGATGTTACCCGGATCCTTGTAGACCGAGTAGTCATGCGTCTGCGGCGGCAGCTCGCCGGTGGCAGCCAGGTCCTGAACAACCTGACGCAGGTAGGCATTGACGCGCTGGTTGATCTTGTAGCCCAGGTACAGATGTACGCGGAACACGTAGTCGGTGCCGAACGTCTCGACCGAATAGGCAAAGGTGTGCGGTTCGTCCATGGTCTCGACGTTCACAAACCACCAGGCGTGGGCACGCTTGGGATGCTTGTCCAAGATCGAGTAGACGATATCACGGTCGATGTAGTCGGTATGGGTTTCCTTGGTCAGGTACACGACGTTGTCACTCATGCGCTCGTAACGGTCGTCGTCGCGCAGGCGCTTGAGCTGCGGCAGGTAGCTGCGCAGCGGCAGCAGCGTAAACTGGCGCTGCTCGACCGCCGTGCCGTTGTACCAGCACACCATAATGCCCATGATGAGTGCAGCCATGAGGATGGTGAAATAGCCGCCGTGGAAGAACTTGGTGAGCGAGCTCACGAAGAAGAAGCCTTCGAGCAAAAGGAAGAAGGCCGCGAAGATCCACGGAGCAACCTTGAGCTTGCGCTCCTCGTGCAGGTAGAAGAAGAGCAGCAGCGTGGTGCACATCATAGTCAGCGTAATGGCAAGGCCGTACGCGGCTTCCATATGCGCCGAGTTCTGGAACAGCAGCACCACGATGACGCAGCCGACAAGCATGACGTTGTTGACCATGGGGATGTAGAGCTGGCCCTTGGTCTCGGCAGGGTAGAAGACCTGCATGTGCGGCATGAGGTCCAGACGGCTGGCCTCGGACACCAGCGAGAATGCGCCGGTGATGAGCGCCTGCGAGGCAATGATGGCCGCAACGGTGGAAAGGCCTACGGCAAAGGGACGCAGGCCCGGGGCGAGCATCTGGTAGAACGGGTTGAGGTCGGCAATGCCCATGAGCTCGGGGTTGGCAGCGTTGTTCATAAGCCAAGCGCCCTGGCCCATATAGGAAAGCAGCAGGCAGCACTTAACGAACGGCCAGGTAGCGTAGATGTTGCCGCGGCCGACGTGGCCCATGTCGGAGTAGAGCGCCTCGGCACCGGTGGTGGCGAGGAAGCAACTGCCCAGAATCATGATGCCCGCGTGGTTGTTGGGGCTCAGCAAAAAGGCGATGCCGCGCACCGGGTTGAGGCACAGCAGCACGGCGGGGTGCTGGAAAACAAAGAACAGACCCGTGCCGCCCAGGAACAGGAACCACAGCGTCATGATGGGGCCAAAGGCGTGACCGATCTTGGCCGTACCGATGCGCTGCACCAAGAAGAGCACGATGATGATGGCGAGCGTAATGGCGACGACGCGACCCTGGTCATCGCCCAGCACGGCATGGACCGCCGGGATGGTGCGCAGGCCCTCGATGGCCGTGGTAACGGTAACGGCAGGTGTCAGGATGCCGTCGGCGAGCAGCGCGGCGCCACCCAGCATGGCGGGGATGATGAGCCACTTGCCGCAGCGCTTGACCAGGCTGTACAGGGCAAAGATGCCGCCCTCACCATGGTTATCGGCGCGCAGCGAGATGAGCACATACTTGATGGTGGTCAGCAGCGTGACCGTCCACACGACAAGGGAGAGCGCGCCGAGCACGAACTCCTCCGTGACGCTTCCGATGCCGCCGTTGCCGGCAACGAGCGCCTTGGTTACATACATAGGGCTGGTGCCGATATCGCCGTACACCACGCCCAGCGTGACGAGCATCGCCGAGATGCTCACAGGAATCGCAGCGTGCGAGGCTGCCTCCTTGGCCTTTTGTTCCATAAGCCGGTTTCCTCCCAACTTTAATGTTCGAAGGGATTATAGGTAATCGGCCCATGTTTTAATGCACTGTTTTCCCAGCTAGATAAAGATTTATACAGTCTTTAGGCTACCGCGGCGATATGAAGTGTGACAAAGGGACTATCCCCTTGTCACATTCGTCATTTTCCGAGCCAGTTTTTGAACCACCACTCCATGGAGCGGCTCATCTCGGCCATAAAGGGGCTCGTGTGCTTGCGGGTGTAGATATCCACGACGCGCTCCCCCACCTCACGGGCGTGCGGGCGAAACATCGCATCCATCTCGGCCACCTGCGCATCCATAGTCGCGGCATCCGCACGGCAGTAGCGCTCCTCGTGCACCAGGTTCACCACGGGGTGCGCGATTGCCGGGCGCTCCTTACGGGGCGTGCCGATGATGAGCATCGACAGCGGCATGGTATAGGGCGGCAGATCGAGCAGCGCGGCAACTTCCTCGGCGTTCTCGACGATGTCGCCGATATAGCAGCTCCCCAGCCCCAGGGCCTCGGCGGCAACCACGGCGTTTTGCGCGGCGATCACGGCATCCTGAGCCGCGATGGCAAAGTCGCCCAGACCCGGCGCGCGGCGGGGCGCCTTGCCCGTACGCTCTACAAACTCGGGCTCAAAGCAGCCCACGTGCTCAAACAGATCGATCCACTTGGCATAGTCGACCACAAATATAAGTGCCCAGGGCGCCTTGGCGATCATGGGCTGGTGGTCGCACAGGTCGGCCAGGCGGTCGAGCGTTGCCTGCTCGCGGACGCTCACGATGGAATACATCATCATGGCGCCCGCCGACGGCGCGCGGCTCGCCGCATGCAAGATCGCCGCCCGCTGCTCGTCGGTCACCGCCACGGGACGGTCGTCGTCATCACGCGCGAAGGCACGCGTGGACGAGCGGTGTTCCAAGATGTCCAGCGCCGCGTTGCCCGTAGTCTCGACCGGATAGCCGCCCGCGTCCACGCCTGCGGCACCGTCGCAGCACTCAACGTCCGTCTTGCAAACCTGCTCGTTCATCGCCTCATCCTCGCCATTTCTTTAAGAAGCCTTTATGTTTCCGTGTAATTCCCATCCATTATCGCGCAGGTCGACACTCCATTGCGCAACACCGCCACACCCGCGCGTTATTATGGCTGGTTGTTGTGCGCAGCCCTTAAATGCTGCGCATATCTTGGTAACAATCGGGTAAACCCCCGCTTTCGTAGGTTTTAAGTTTGTGAGGAGTCTCAGCATGTTCGCAGCCGCCATCTCGCTCATCGGTCTTGCGGCGACCGTCTACCTTGTTTTGCGCGAGGCCAAGGGCATTCGCGCTCAGTCGGGCACCGTTGCCAAAAGCGCCATCGCCTGGAGCGTCGCCTTTGGCCTGTTCCAGCTCTTTTTGACAGTCTGGGGCGCTATTGGCCTCGTGGCACAGAACGAGCCGCTCGCCTTTGTGATGCTCATCCTGACCAACGCCATTCTCACCAGCTGCGCCTGGGCAAGCATCGCCCGCGATCGCATCGCACCGCGCGTCTTTGCATTCGCCTCGGCCGACGCCCCCGCCCCCACGGGCAAGCTCGCCCGCCTGCGCGGCGCCTTTGTGGGCAAGCCGCTTGTCGCCGCCGTGCTGTGCCTGCTGCTTGCCGGCGTCTTTGCGCTGCTGGGCATGGAGGTCTCGTCCAACCACGACTTTACCTGGGTCTACCCCCTGTGCATCCTGCTCGAGTGGGCCATCATCACCACTCTCATGGCCGGCCTATTCTTCCTGTTCCAGCGCCACGGCGCAGCTCCGGCCGTCCTGGCCTTCGCCCTCTTTGTCCTGGGCATTGCCGAGTTCTTCGTCATCACGTTTAAATCCATGCCCATCCAGCCGGGCGACCTCTCGGCCATCTCCACCGCCGCCGCAGTCGCCGGCAACGGCTACACCTTCTCGATCTCGCTGTTCTGCGTGCTATCCATGGGCTTTACCGCCATCTCGATGCTGCTGTGCGAGTACGCCGGCATCGTGGCGCCGCACCGCCAGAAGGGTGCCGCCAACGCCAAGCGCATGCTGCTCATCAACCTGCTCGTTGCCGTGCTGTGCCTGGGCGGCGTGACCGCACACGTCACACTCATCGACTACTACAACACCCTCGGCATCACCGTCTACACCTGGCGCCCGCTCGAGAGCTACTGGCGCGAGGGCTACCTGCCCGCATTTATTAGTGCCGCGCAGTCCATCAAGCCGCCTAAACCCGCCGACTACTCTGTCGACGACGCCAAGGCCACGCTCAAAAAGTACGCCAAGGCCTATGACAAGTCCGATGCCGCCAAGAGCGACGAGCGCGCCGCCGCAAAGGAGCAGTTCGATAGCGAGAAGCCCACGGTCATCGCCATCATGAACGAGACCTTCTCGGATCTGTCGATCTACCAGAACATGCACGCCGGCTACGAGGGCCCGCAGTACTTTAAGAGCCTGTCCAACTGCCTCAGCCGCGGCAAGCTCTACGTGAGCGCCTACGGCGGCGGCACCGCCAATACCGAGTTTGAGTTTATGACCGGCAACTCCATGGCCAACCTGGGCTCGGGTGTGTACCCCTACACCATCTATAACATGGAAACGACCGGGAACCTGGCAGAGCAGTTCAAATCGCTCGGCTATTCCACCACGGCCATGCACCCCAACCACGCAACCAACTGGAACCGCGAGAACGTCTACAAGGACTTTGGCTTTGACCAGTTCCTGTCCATCAACGACTTCCAGGGAGCCGACACCCTGCGCGGCATGGTGACCGACCAGGCTACCTACGACAAGATTCTCGAGTTGCTCGACCAGAACGCCGATCCGCAGTTTATCTTCGACGTGACCATGCAGAACCACTCGGGCTACGACACGGGCCTGCTGCCGGTCGACAAGCAGATGCATCTCAACATCGACACAACCGACCTGGACGCCAAGACCGTTGAGGACGGCACGCTGTCCGATGTCGACGAGTACGTCTCGTGCATCGAGCAGTCCGACCAGGCGCTTCGCTACTTCCTCAACGCCCTGAGCAAACTCGATCGCAAGGTGGTCGTGGTGTTCTGGGGCGACCACCAGCCGTTCTTCCCGTCCAAGTTCAACGATAAGTGGTTTACCGGCGAGGACGATGCCACGCACCAGGAACGTCTGTGGCAGACCGACTACATCATCTGGGCCAACTACGACGTTGCCGGCTGCGACCAGACAAGCGAGGTCGACGACCTGTCCACCAACTACCTGTCCACCCAGCTGATGCAACTGATCGGCGCACCGCTGACCGACTACCAGAAAGCGCACATGACGCTGCGCGAGTCGCTGCCCGCCATCAACTCGGTCGGCTACGAGGACGCCAGCCTGCGCTGGGCGCTCTCCTCCAACGTCACCGGTGACGACGCCGCCGCAGCAGCCGCCACCAAGGCACGCGAGGATTACGCCAAGATGCAGTATTACGAGATGTTCCGCGACGGCAAGAACGTCTACACCGAGCACTTCCAGACCGAGGCCAACGAGACCGACCCCAACCTGGCACCGGGCACGACCAAGATCAAGTAGCGGGTCGCTGCGGGTCTATCCCGGTTCGTCTGCCCGGGCGGCGCGGAATGTAAGGTTCCCTGCTCGGGCAGTCCCCAACGATGGCGGGCGGGCGCAGGGTAACATCTGCTGCTCGGACAGTCCTGCGCAAGACGAAGGCCACATTAAGTGGCCTTCTTTGCGTGCGGAACTCGCGACAGACGTTACCCTGCGCCCGCCCGCCATCGCCTCACTGCAGATGCGCGGCTTGACATGCACGTCGCGGAAAGTGTGTCCCACATTTAGGGCGAATTCCGGGATGAACTTTCCGCTAGACGCTCAACGGGAAAGCGTGTCCCGCTTTGGGGGCTGATTCTGGGACGTGGTTTCCGGTTGAGGGCTTGTCCGGAAAGCGTGTCCCATTCTGAGCGTCAATTCCGGGATACAGTTTCCGCATGCGGAGTTCTCGATCAAGAAAACCCGGGTAGCCAGTTGTTTGGCTACCCGGGTTTTACTTTGTCGATATGTTCGACTGACTCCTAGTGGTTCTTACGGCGTTTGATCAGCATGATGAGGGCTATTACTACGAGCGTTACACCCGCTGCCGCTGCGGTGGCAACTAGGGCGAATGTTTGGTCGCCGGTGTTTGCGAGGCTCTTGGCCGTGGTCGTAGTCTTGGTCTTTGTCTTGGCGTCGGTGCCGTTGTCTGACTTTGGCTTGTCCTGGCCAGACGGGGTCTCAGGCGTTGCCGGAGTCTCGGGGTCCTTTGGGCCTTCGGAGTCGGTGGGGCCGGCGGTGTTTACCAGCGTATGGTCCAGGAACTTCTTGGCGCCCGCACTTGCCTGTGAGAACAGGCGGCGCGTGCGGATCGGGGTGGCATTCACCGTTGTGGGTGCTGTCTCCTCGGTCGCGATATTCACGAGCGTCACACCGGTATCGAGGCCAACATCGTTGTAACCCACATGGCAGTAGTACTGCGCGCCGTCATCATCTGCGGTCAGGTCAATCCCAAGCGTCGAGGCCGTCCCGGCTGCGAGGTTGCCATCGGCAGCCACACGCTTGAACTCGGTCTCGCCGCGACCCTTGCGATACCACATATATGTCGGCGCCAGCTCCGTTTCGCTACCGTCGGCACCGAGCTGCGTCACGTTGCCGATAGCCGAGAGCGTTAGGTGGCTTCCCGCCGCGCGCTCAACCGAGGATTCGTATTCGACACTCTCCCCCTCTTCAACATCCGCCGCAGGTCCGCTCACGGTCATCGTCATGCCATCGGGCATGGTCTTGACCGTGATGATTGCCGAGCGAATACCTGTTTCGGTCGTGGATCCATTCTTAACGGCGGCGATGGCGAATCGATACTCCGTATTGGGCTGCAGCCCATCCCACTTGAGCGAGGTCTGTGTGTTGTCGGCAATCTTCCAGCTATTGACGACCACATCCGCCGCATTGCTCTGCAGCATGCCCACGCCGTAGCTAAAGCCACTCTTGTTTGCGAGTACATCGTCCCAGCTAAACGTAACGCTGGTCGAATCGACGGCGTTTGCCGTAAAGCCCGTCACGGCCGGCGCGTCGGGCATCTCGACGTCCTTAACGTCATAGCCCACGATCCAGAACTGGTCGGTGTCCTTGGTGCCGAGCTTATCGCCCGAGTCTGCCTCGAACTTGTCGACATCCACCGCGTTGACGCCCAGACGCCACACAAAACCGTACTTGCCCTGCGCGGCCTCGGGCAGGTTGTCGACGGTGCCGCCGTATTCGGTCGATTCACTCGAGGAGTTACCCGTAGTAAAGCCGGCGTTGGCACCAAAGCACAGGCCGCCAAACAACTCGTGCTTTGCGAGCTTCGCGCCCATGACAACGCTGCCGTTCAACGTCAAGCCGAGCTCGAGCTCCTGCTCCTTGCCCTCCTCGACTTCGATGGTCTGCTCAATGCTCGCCCCCGACTGCGCGGCGGCGCCGTTAAACCCATCGTGCGTGTAGGCGCGCGTTACGCCAGGCTTGCCCAGGCCAAAGGAATCCCCAACGGGAGTCTCGCCGTTGAGCGTCGTTTGATAGGTTCCGGGTTCTCCCGACCGGTTGGTCAAAAAGTAGCTGAGCGGCGTCATATTGTGCTGTTTGGCAATGCGGTCATAGGCCTCGACATTAACGACCGAGGTCTGCGCGCCGAGCGACACGGGCGCCGCCATCACGCCCTTGCCACCAGTTTCCTCATTTTCGATCTCATACTCGTAATAGACCATCGGAATCGTGTAGAGCACGGCCTTGTCACCCTCGCCGGCATGCGACTCATAGCTTACGCTTGCGCTGACCGTGCGCTCGCTCCGGTAGTCATAGCATCCCTCGGCGGCAAAATCGACTGAAGCATTCATCGCGACCAGGGGCGGACCGGTCTGCACCTCGACGGCAACGCCCAACTCGGCGCCAATGGTATAGCCCTGGGATGTCCCCGTGCCCTTTTCCTCTCCGTATGACGTGCCGCCCAACACCAGATAGCCGTATGCCTGCTCCAGATCCTCAACATAGGGCGCATCCTGCAGCACGGCAAGCACGCGCGGGTTGTTATAGACCTTGTAGCGGTCCTTGTACGTGATCTTGACGCTGTCGTTGTCGACATCGGGCAGCGCGAGCGAGATAAATGTGCCGTAGGTAGTGCCGCGACGGTTGCTCTCGCTAATCACCTGCTCCTCGCCGCGGCGCACCTTTCCGTTCTCGTCGAGCGAAAAATGCGAGGCGGTCATCCAATAGTAGTCATCGTTCTTGCGCAGGTCCTCATCGCGGTGCTTGCCCACCACGGCGATAAAGCTCTCGTTATAGCGGTCCGAACCCGAGACGCTGCCCGCCTTGACGTCGCTGATCCACACCTGCTCTATACCCTTGTGGTCATGCTTGTTGCTGCTGTTGTATTGCTGACCGCTCATGCTCATGGTTCCGACCATGGACCCCAAGCCCTGAGCCCCGCTCTGTGCCGTGTTGCAGGCAAAGTCGCGGAACACATCGCCGCCCACGAGCACCTCGTCGACCGCCAGCTGCTCGGACAGGCCGTCAAGGTTGGCAGTGGCAAGGGCAATAGGCGCCAAGGTGCACGGATAGCGCTTATCCTGAGCGCTATCCTTCCATGCGCTGTTGGGCACATGCATCAGCCCATATGAGGCGAGGAGCCCGTCTCTGTATTCCTTGCAATCGGAAAGCTTGAACTCGCCAGACTCCGAGTCAAAATACGCGTAGCGGTACAGCGCGCCGTACAGCCCCTTGCTGCCGTCAGAAGCGCCGTAATCAAAAGCGCTGCGTTGCCAGTCATAGCCCGCAAGAATAAGGCCCGTGACGGTTTCACCCGTCTTCTTTCCTTCTTCATCGTAGGCGGCAAACGTGCCGAACGTCGCATTCGCAGCGACCATGGTCTTGCCGTTCGCGGAGAGGGAGATTGCGCCCGCGTCGCCCAGAGCATCGACATGGACGAGCGCACCCTTGGATGCATCCCACGAAAACAGCTCGCAATGCGTCGACTTATCAATATTCTTCTTGCCGTAGGGTGCCGAGACCACGATGGCGAGGTCATCGCAAAAATCGCGATCGAGGTCGCCGGCCGCTAGCGAAACGACAGGAGCTGACTGAAGCTGCGTCCAGGAGTCGTTCCCGCCCTTGTTGTGCGTGGTGTAGTCCGCGGCGTTACCGGCATCGATCTTGACGACGCTTTGCTTCCAGTTGCCGCCCTCCAAGTCATACATGTCGACTACAGCCTTGCGCACGCCGTTCTCGTCGACATAGCAGCCCGCGTAGACAAAAAGCTCGTCGACGCCGTCGCCATCGACATCGCCCGCCTCGACATCAAAGACGGCGTCGTGCTCTTGCAGGTAACCGGCATCCAGGTACTTAAAACGGCCTTCGTACATCATATTAGTGTTGACCGTCACCGGCAGGTGTGTGTCGAGAGTGCGCGTACGCCCGTTGCTAAACGAGTAGAGGACCAGCTCAACCTTTCCGGCGTATGACTTGCCGTCAATCGTCGTGGAGGAACTGTCGCCGTAGGCACGGAGCTCGGCAACGCGGCTCTTTTTGCCCGTGCTGGCGTCGCTGCAGAACTCAACACTCGTGGCGTGAATGCCCGAGAAACCGTTGTTGTCGTTGGCGAGTACTGTTGAGGACTCATTGTTGCTTAGGTACGACCAGGTGCCGCCACCGTAGTCGCTATGCTTGTAGAGATCGCTGTTCGTATCGAAGTTGTTGACGTTTTGCCAGAACTTTGCGGCGCCCCACACACTTCCATAGCCATCGGTGAGTTTGCTGCTGCCGCCAATGTCACCGCGCTCGACGTTCTCGAGCTTGTCGCGCAGAGTGTAGCGATTGCCATGGCTACCGTTAACTGCCATATAGACCTCGCTGCGCGTGGCAAACGTCGTGGGAGTGGTGGTGGAGTAGGGGCCAACGGTATCGGCCGGAATGTCCTCGCTCGTGCCCAAGCCCAGGTCGCTATAGTCCTGCTCGGTCATATCGGTGATCTCAGGCGTGTCGGCCGCCTGGGCAACCTGGGGCGCGGCCGTGAAACAGGCGACACTCGTGGCGATCAACGCAGCAAGTGCCGCCGTCCCGGCAAGCGGGTTTTTCGACAACCGGCGAATGTGGGGGTGTGGAACGTGCATGGGGGACCTCGCTTTACTCGAGTGGAGTCGGCTCATTTTTGCAAATGATACGTCCGACGCCCGATATCACGTGTCTCATTTTCGCCAACGGCGTGTCTCATTTTTGAGAATCCGAGATGCCGCGGAGGTCTTATCCCAGCTCAAAGGCCATTTCTGGGATGTATTTTCCGTCGAGGCCCTCAACGGGAAACGACGTCCCATTCTGAGTATCAATTCCGGGACGCACTTTCCACTTACAGTCCAACGGGAAACTGCATCCCATTCTGAGCCCCGATTCCGGGATGCACTTTCCGGAACAACCCTCAACGGGAAAGTGTGTCCCACTCTGGAAGCTGATTGTGGGACGTAGTTTCCCGTTGGCTCTCTTTGGGAAAGTGCGTCCCATTTCTCGGGCTAATAGTGGGATGCGGTTTCCCATTGAGCTGCCTTTGGGAAAGCATGTCCCACTCTAGGCTCAAATTCCGGGACGCACTTTCCGAAACCCCGCCCATCGGGAAAGCACGTCCCATTCTGGACGCATCCCGGGGATTGAACTTCAGCTTATGAGGCCTTCCATCGATAAAGGGCCGCCCTCCCGGGTGGCGGGCATTGCATTTAGAAGATGGACCTACGCGCCCAGCACGGCCTTCTTGGCGGCGGCGGACATGTCCTCGAGGTCTTCTTTGGTGGGGTGATCCTTTGCGGCAACCCAGTTGTCGAGCAGCATCTTAAAGCGGGCATTGTCGGGATCTTGCTCGAGCATGGCCTCGTAACGCTGCTTGACCGCGGGGCCCATCTTGCCCTGGCACATCGCCCAGCCCACAAGCTCGGCATCCTCTGCCAAATTGGACGACACGCGGTCGATAATCTGCTGAAAATAGCTCTGATCGGCACCAAAGCCGCAGGTACCAAAGAGGAAAACGCGCTTGCCGTGCAGGGCGGAGAGCAGCGCTGCGACTGAAGGCGTGCACGCGCCCTTGTCGCAACAAAAACCGACAAGCACCGTGTCGGCTGCGCAGGCACCCTGCGCCTCGAGCGCAACTTGATCCGCATCCGCATCGTCGCTCAACGCCGCGGCGTGGATAAACTCAACGCCCGCAGCCTGCAGAGCGCGCTTGATCGCGCCCGAAACCATCCTGGTATTACCGCTCTTGCTGTTAACCACCAAAGAGCATGTCATAGTCACGTTGCTCGTTTCCCCCAAAACTAAAGCCACTAATGCAATTTATTAGAAGCATATCTTAGTACTAAAACCACAGTTGTAAACCACCTTCTGCCGATTGGCGATACAGGCGACATCCTTGGACGGGTTTTAGACCGCGCGCACTTGGATTAATGCCGCCGCAGAGTGTTTCACGGATGGCCTAAAAGTGTTTCCGAAACTTCGCCAAATTGTGTCACGTAATTTCATCAATTTGTTTCACAAGACATCGTCAAATTGTGTCATAGATTGTCGTCAAAATGTTTCACGCGCTGGTAGAATGCTATATAACATGACGGCTCTATGATTGGCGGGGAGTTCTATGAATGGATATATGGATAGATGCATCGATCGCTCAATCGAACGCGATCTTGGCATTTTTGGCGCCGTGCTCATTCAGGGACCGAAGTGGTGCGGAAAGACGACTACGGCCCAGCAATTCGCCGAATCATCGCTGTCTCTCTCCGACCCAGCCGGAGACTTTGCCGCGTTGCAGCTTGCCAAGATCGACCCGGCTCAAGCGATAGTCGGCGCAACACCGAGACTCATCGATGAGTGGCAGGAAGAGCCGAAATTGTGGGACGCAATACGTTTTGAATGCGATCGTAGGGCTGGTGAGCCAGGGCAGTTTTTGCTTACGGGGTCAGCAACGCCAAATGATGCCGACCAACCGATGCACAGCGGCATCGGGCGCATATCACGCTTGCGCATGGAAACAATGACTCTGGCCGAACTCGGAGTTTCCACAAGGGCGGTCTCGCTCGAATCACTGCTTAACGGATGCGCCATCAAAGCGGCACTTGGATCCATTAACGGCATCGCCGGCATCGCCGATTTACTATGTCGTGGAGGTTGGCCTCAGGCGGTTGGCAAGACGACTGCCGATGCAATGCGAATATCCGCTGCCTACATCGATGGCGTCTGCGAATCGGACGTTTCGAAGGTTGACGGCGTGAAGCGTGACCCGGAGAAAGTCAGGGCTCTTCTGTCTTCGCTTGCGCGCAACGAATCCACTCTTGCCGGCGAAAAGTCTCTTGAGAAAGACCTCGGCGGTGATGTATCGAGAAGTACGCTGAGGCGCTATACGGATGCCTTGCGCAGGATACACATCATCGACGATATCCCGGCTTGGCATCCGGCGCTCAGGTCGCCGGTAAAGCTGCGGCAAAGTGCGAAAAGGCACCTCGCCGACCCTTCGCTTGCCGTTGCGCTGCTCGGAGCAAATCCGGAGTCATTGGCATCCGACCCGAAGACACTGGGGCTGCTCTTCGAATCCCTCGTCCTGCACGACCTTAAGGTCTATGCCGCCGCAAATGACTCATCGGTGTCCCACTACCACGACGCCGACGATCTCGAGGTCGATGCCGTTATACACAGGCGCGATGGAACTTGGATTGCCGTGGAAGTAAAACTCGGAAGCCCGCAGATCCCCGAGGCGTCTGCAAACCTGCTTCGACTCGAGCGCAAGCTGGTCGAACGCGGCGAGAGGCCTCCCGCGGCCAAACTCATCGTCATCGGGTTCGGCATGCCGGTCCACACAACGCCCGAGGGCATCATCGTTGCCCCCGTTGACACGCTCGCGCCCTAGCGCTGCGTTACATGTCCCGCGTCTTGCTCACTGGGCGAATTGGCTGCGGTAGAGCTCGGCGTAGAAGCCGCCTGCCGCGAGCAGCTCGTCGTGTGTGCCGCGCTCGATAATCTCGCCGTCGCGCATCACTAGGATGCAGTCGGCGTTTCGGATCGTCGACAGGCGATGCGCCACGACAAAGCTTGTGCGACCGGCCATGAGCTCGTCAAATGCCGCCTGCACCTGCAGCTCGGTGCGCGTATCGATGCTCGACGTGGCCTCGTCCAGCAGCAGAATCGCCGGGTCGGTGAGCATGACGCGCGCGATGCACAGCAGCTGCTTTTGGCCCTGGCTAAACGTGCCACCGTCCTCGCCGATCGCCGTATCGTAGCCGCCTGGCAGCTGCACGATAAACTTGTGCGCGTGCGCGCGCTTGGCGGCCTCGATAATCTGCTCGCGCGTGGCGTCGGGACGACCGTAGGCGATATTGTCCGCCACCGTACCCTCGAACAGCCACGTATCCTGCAGCACCATACCAAAGGCGCGGCGCAGGCTTGCGCGCGTGTAGTCACGCGAGGAACGGCCATCGACCGCAATGCGGCCGGCGTCGATATCGTAGAAGCGCAGCAGCAGGTTGATGAGCGTCGTCTTGCCACAGCCCGTGGGACCGACGAGGGCAAAGCGCATGCCCGGCTTGGCATCGATGCAGATATCCTGCAGCAGCTTGCGGTCGGGCACGTAGCTAAAGTCCACATGCTCAAACGAAACCTCGCCTTTCGGAGCTGCGAGCTCAACGGCATCCGCTGCATCGGGCTCTTGCTCGCGCGCATCGAGCAGCGCAAACATACGGCGCGCCGAGGCATAGGCCGTCTGGATCTGCGTAATGACGTTGGTGACCTCGTTGAACGGCTTGGTGTACTGGTTGGCGTAGGACAGGAAAATCTGCACGCCGCCCACCGTGAGCGCCGCGGGCACGCCCGTAATCACGCCCACGCAGCCGATCACGGCCACCACGGCGTAGATGATATTGTTGATAAAGCGTGTGCCAGGATTGGAGAGCGAACCCATAAACTGCGCACGCTCGCCCGCCGTGTAGAGCTCGGTGTTGAGGGCATCGAAGCGCTGTTGCGCATTTGGGCCATAGGCAAACGCGTCCACGAGTTTTTGCTCGCCCACATACTCCTCGATATGGCCGCCCAGCTGGCCCTGAATGCGCTGCTGAGCCGTAAAGCTCTTGTTGGAGAGCTTGGCGATGGCACCGGCCGCAAAGATGGAGAGCGGCGTGACGAGCACAACCACGAGCGTCATGGTCAGGTTGATGGAGAGCATAAACGCGAGCGTGCCCACGATGGTAATGACGCCGGTAAAGAGCTGCGTGAAGCCCTGCAGCAGGCCGTCGCCCACCTGGTCGACGTCGTTGACCACACGGCTCATAAGGTCGCCGTGGGCATGGCTGTCGATAAAGCTGAGCGGCATGCGGCTGAGCTTGTCGCTTGCCTCCACGCGCATGTCGCGCACCGTCTCGTAGGACAGGCGGTTGACGCAGTAGCCCTGCAGCCACTGGAACGCCGCGGCACCTACCACGACAATTGCCAGCCTGGTGACGAGCGGCAGCAGCGCATCGAAGTCCACCCGCCCGGCAGCGACGATGAGGTCGATACCTTCGCCGATGAGGATGGGCGTGTAGAGCTGCAAGATCACCGAGATGGCTGCGCTCACAAACGACGTCGTAAACGAAATGCGGTGCGGACGCACGTAGCCCATCAGGCGACGGGTCACCGCGCCCACGGGATAGCGCTCGGGATCACCGGGCTGACGCGGGCCATCGCCCAGGTCGTTGAGGTTATCGCTACCGGACACATTGGCCGTCATCGTGGCGACCGAACCGGAAGAAGTATACGGATTCATTTAGCAGCCCTCCTTTGCGCGGGTGGATGCAGGGGCGGAGTCCGAAGCGGGCGTCGCACTCCCCTGCTGGCCCTCGAGCTCCTCGCGGCGAAGCTGCGACTGGCAAATCTCGCGGTAGAGCTGGCAGGTCGTGTAGAGCTCATCGTGCGCGCCCAGGCCCGCGACCGAACCGTGGTCAAGTACGCAGATCATATCGGCGTCGCGCACGGTCGAAACGCGCTGGCTTACGATCACCGTAGTCAGCGGCAGCCCGCCCTCGGCGGCACCGCGCACACTGCGCTCGCGGATGGCATGGCGAAGCGCCGCGTCGGTCTTAAAGTCGAGCGCCGAGGCAGAATCGTCCATGATCAATATCTGAGGCGAGCCCACCAGGGCGCGCGCGATGGTCAGGCGCTGGCGTTGGCCACCGCTGAAGTTCTTACCGCCCGCCTCGACCGGGGCATCGAGCCCCTGCGGCTTGTTGCGCACGAACTCGCTCGCCTGCGCCATGTCGAGCGCCACCCAGAGCTCCTCGTCGGTCGCAGCCTCGTCGCGCCAGGTCAGGTTGCTGCGGATGGTGCCGCTCACCAGCGACGCGCGCTGTGGAACGGTCGCGACCACACGGCGCAGCTGGTCGAGCGGCCAGGTGCGCACGTCGGCGCCCATCACGCTCACGCTGCCGGTACTCGCATCGTACAGGCGCGGGATGAGCGAGACGAGCGTCGACTTACCGCTGCCCGTGCCGCCGATAATGCCGAGCGTCTTGCCCAGCGGCAGCTCCAGGGTCACATCGTTGACGGCGTTGGCAGCGCCGGCGCCAAACGAGAAGCTCGCATGGCTCAAGCCCAGCGCAGGAACGGGAGCGACATTGCCCGGCTTGGGCAGCGCGACCGACTGATTGCCCTCGTCGGTGATGCTCGGCTCGCAGTTGAGCACCTCGTTGATACGCGAAGCACTCGCGCTCGCCTTGGTAAAGACCACGACCAGGTTGGCGACGTACACGATGGAGGTGAGGGTCTGCGTCATGTAGTTCACAAACGCCATGACCTGGCCCTGCGTAAGCTCGCCCACATTCACCTGGATGCCGCCCACCCACAGGATGGCGCACACGCCCAGGTTCATCACCAAAAACGTGACGGGGTTGAGAATCGAGGAGAGCCTACCCACCGCAATTGCGACATGCGCTTGCTCATCGGCCGCCTGGGCAAAACGCTCACGCTCGTGATCTTCGCGCACAAACGCACGGACCACGCGGGCGCCCGAAAGCCCCTCGCGGCAGATAAGCGCGATGCGGTCGAGCTTTGCCTGCAGCTGCTTGTAGTACGGGATGCAGTGCGCCATGACAAACCAAAACACCAGGCCGATGGCGGGCGTGCAGATCAAAAAGATAATGCCGAGTTTAAGGTCGATGGCGAGGGCCGCAACCATGGAGCCCACCGCCAGGAAAGGCCAGCGGATGAGCATGCGCACACCCAGCGCCACGGCCAGCTGCACCTGGTTGACGTCGTTGGTGATGCGCGTGATGAGCGACGGCGTGCCAAAGCGATCGAGCTCGGCATAGCTCAGCTTGTTGATGTGTTCGTAGAGTGCGCCACGAATATCGGTGCCCATGCCCTGTGAGGTCAGCGCCGCCATCTTTTGGCAGACAAGCGTAAACGAGATGCCGATCACGGCCATGGCGCCAAGCAGCATACCGTAGTGGACGACGGCGTTGACATCGTGCACACCGATGCCCTTGTCGATCATCTGCGCAATCACCAGCGGCGTAAGCAGGTCAAAGATCACTTCGATCAGCTTACACGCAGGACCAATCACCATATAGCGGCGAAACTTACCGCCAAAACGCCTGAGCAGCTCAATCATAAATAGGCGCTCCCTATCATCATCCACACTCAATTCGAATCATGATAGTACTGTCGCCCTAGAGCATGCGTAAACAACGAGTCATTTCTGGCGAGATTCAAGAGCAGGTTAATCGCCTGATATACTTACCTTAGTGCTACCAAGTGAGTCGCCAACCCTTGAAATGAGGTGCCGAGATGAACGACATTCTCGCAAGAAGAGCAAGACAAGCAGCCATGGTCATCGCCCTTTCCGCGGCACTTGTCGCGGGCATCGCCCCCGCAACGGCGATCGCGGCAGAAATCAGCTCCCCCAACGATGCAGTCGCCTTGCAGACAGCGGCCGCGAACTCGAGCGAAACCGCGGCCACCGAAAAAGAAAAAGCGTACGCGGCCATGCAGGAAGCGCTCAAAAACCTCGAGGCCGCAAAAGACGCCGCAAGTCCCGAGAAACTTGCGGAAATCGATGATGACATTGCCGCATTTCAAGAACTCTACGACATGGTGGTGGCGGAAGCCGCCAAATGGAGGAAACCCCTTCCCGCCATGCAAGCGAACGTCGATGCAGCCCAAGCCAAATACGATGAGGCCCACAACCGGACAAGCGGCCTTCAGGCAGAATTAAATAAGGCAATCGGCGACGGAGCTTCTAACGAAACTATTAAGCAGTTGCGAAGTGAGATCATGTCGGCAGAAAGGCGAGAAAAATCTTGTGAAGATGATCTTCACTCCTACCAACGCCAGCTCGAAATCCAGGAAAGACAGGTTCAGCGTTTCGAAAGTGAGGCGGAGGAAGCCAAAGCCCACATCGACGAGGACATAACCAAGCAAAACGCGCTCCTCGACGATTTGGAAAAGGCGCAAGCGGCCTATGACGACGCCTGCAAAGCATACGAAGAGGCAAAGGCCGCGGCAGACAAGGCCACCTCGCCCGAGATAACGAAACCGACCGAGACAGTGCCTCCCTCCGGCTCAACGCAACCCGCCGAGACGACACCGCCCGCCGGCTCGTCCGCGACCGGTAAAGACACCTCGCTAAGCTCCACCAAGCAAGCGAACTCGAGCAACGGCAAGCAAACAAATACGACCGCCGACAAGCTCGCAAACACAGGCGACACAGCGCCGAGCGCAATCGCACTCGCAGCAATCGCCGCCGCAGGCCTCGGAATAACCGCCACTGCCACACGCCGCATCAAGAACTCAAAATAGCTGCCAGCGGTTATTGTCTTCGCCAATCCACAAGCCCAGAGACAAAAAGAGGTCCGTTTCCCCACCTAGGGAAACGGACCTCGTTAACTGCAATAATTCAAGCAACAGTGCCGCCGCCTCCTGAACCACATAGCCACCGCGCTCCAGACAACACCAGCGAGCAGCAAAAGGCACGGGATTTAGTTATTCAGATAAATGTGACCCTTCAGGCGGTTTCGGTCGGCTACCCGCGAGTGACGGTAGGGCGCTTGGTAGTCGAGCGATCCCGCAGGCAAAGCCGAGGACCAGCGAGACACCACTCCGTCACGCCCGGAACACATGGCCGCCCATGTCTTGGCGCAGCCAGCGAGCGCCACCCAGAGCGAACAAGTTGGCATGAAAAAGGCAAGGCATAGACCTTCTGGTCATGCCCTGCCTTTTGAATGACAAATTGTCGCTCTGGGTGGCGCGCAGCGTCGAGCATTGCGCGGTTTGGTAAAACCGCGCAAAAAGAAAGCCCGTGCGCTCGATGGATTCGGATGCCCGACAGAGGCTCCTTATGGCTGCTTCCTTCCGGACCTGACCAGATTCGGAACATGTCGTCATCCGAACCCATCGAACGCGCTAGGCGCTCGGTATATCTTACCTGCTCCCGCCCACCAGAGCAAGGTAGCTAATTTGGGACGGGGCTTTTTTGACCACTTTTTTGACTGGAGGGGCATCAGGGTGGCGAAAGTAGTCAAGTAAGCCCCATCCTAAATAGACTGATCTGGTGCCGTGCCACGAAAAGGGCCTATCTACTACGTTTTGGTCACAGAGGTCAACCATAGCGTGCTTTTTCGAAAATCGGCAAGCTTTCTACCTGCACTGATAATTGTTCTCGGGGGAAGCGGGCACTGCGGGGCGCGGCAACGGCGCGCGATTTCCGCGTCGCAGCGCTACCCTGATGCTGAATGCCGGGACGATGACCCACCG
>CABUUK010000020.1 GCA_902494765.1 uncultured Collinsella sp. | reverse complement strand
GATGTGAAACACAAGCCGTTTCACATCGCGCCCCACGCCATCTACCCTCTCGTGCGATAATCCTCTGCAGAAGTCACCAAAAGCAGAGGGAGTTTGTGATGAAGGTTCTTTTGGTCAATGGCAGCCCCAAGGCAAACGGCAACACCGCCCGCGCACTCGCCGAAGTCGCCGAGCAGCTCATTGCCGAAGGCATTGATACCGAGGCGTTTCAGCTGGGCGCCAAGCCCATTCGCGATTGCATCGGTTGCGGCCAGTGTGGCAAACTTGGCGGTCGCTGCACCTTTGACGACGACGTGGTGAACGAGCTCATCGCTGCCGCCGAGCAGGCAGATGGCTTTGTCTTTGGCTCACCTGTCTACTATGCGCATCCCAGCGGACGCATCCTCTCGGCCCTCGATCGCGTATTCTATGCCGGAGGCAAAGCCTTTGCACACAAGCCGGGCGCTGCCGTCGCCGTCGCCCGTCGCGGCGGTACGTCGACGACCTTCGACGTGCTCAACAAGTACTTCACCATCAACCAAATGCCCGTGGTTGCTTCCACCTACTGGAACAACGTGTTTGGCCGCGTGCCCGGCGACGCCGATGGGGATGCCGAGGGCCTTGCCACCATGCGAAACATCGGCAAAAACATGGCTTGGCTCCTGCGCTGCATCGAGGCGGGACAAGCCGCCGGTATCAACGCGCCCGAGGCAGATCGCGCAACGACCAACTTCATTCGATAGAGCGGCGGGGCCATGAATATTCAAATCTTCGGGACTAAGAAGTCGTTCGATACCAAGAAGGCCCAGCGCTATTTTAAGGAGCGCCGCATTAAGGTGCAGTTTATCGACCTTAAGGAAAAGGAGATGAGCAAGGGCGAGCTCACGAGCGTGATGCAGGCGGTCGGCGGCATCGACAAGCTGCTCAACCCCAAGGCCAAGGACGAGGAGATGCTCGCGCTCATCCAGCACCTCACCCCTAGCCAGCGCTTCGACAAGCTGCTCGAGAACCAGCAGGTTCTAGCCGAGCCCATCGTGCGCAACGGCAAAAAGGCCACCGTCGGTTATTGCCCCGATGTATGGGGAGCCTGGGAGTAGCCTGTGTTATTTGCCAGCGCGTGGGTATAAGAGCAGGCGTTTGGCATATGATTCAACTGTAAGCCATGTCTAACAAAGGAGGGCACATGCCCAACAAACCCGTGAAGATCATCATGCTTACCGGATACCTCGGTGCCGGCAAGACCACGCTGCTCAACCACATCCTCGCTAACGACGGCGGCATCCGCGCCGCCGTGATCGTCAACGATATCGGCGAGATCAACGTCGATGCCAGCCTCATCGCCGACGGCGGCCTTTCCGAGACCGACGACCTCATCCCGCTCACCAACGGCTGCATCTGCTGCACGCTTTCGGATGACCTGGCCAACCAGCTGCAGGGCATCGCCGATTCGGGCAACTTCGACTACATCATCATCGAGGCATCGGGCATTTGCGAGCCCATCCCCATCGCCTACACCATCTCGAGCTTCTGCGATGAGGCTAAGGTGGGCGGCGAGCCCAAGCTCGCGCTCGACAACATCGTGGCTGTGGTCGACTGCGCCCGCATGTACGACGAGTTCAACGGCGGTCGCGACCTGCTGGCCGAGGATATCGACGAGGACGACATCGAGAGCCTGCTCATCCAGCAGATCGAGTTCTGCTCCACGCTGATCCTCAACAAGACCGACACCGTGACGCCTGAGCAGATTGCCGAGCTCAAGGCCATCGTGCGCAGCCTGCAGAAAGACGCCGTAATTGTCGAGGCCCAAAACGGCGAGGTCCCCATGGAGGAGCTGCTCGATACCGACCGCTTCGACTTTATGCGCGCCTACAACTCCGCCGCCTGGATCGAGGCCATGGAGCATCCCGAGGAGCACGACGACCCCGAGGTGCTCGAGTACGACATCGAGACCTTTGTGTACTCGCGCCGCAAGCCGTTTGACCTGCAGAAGTTCACCGATTTTGTTGAGCAGGAGTGGCCCGACGAGGTCATCCGCGTCAAGGGTCCGCTGTGGCAGACCGGCGATCCGGACATGTGCTACATGTTTGAGCAGGCCGGCCACCAGATGCGCCTGATGGAGAACGGCCTGTTTGTCGATTCGGCGCCCGAGGGCGAGAAGCAGAAGATCATCGACGAGAACCCCGAGATCATGCAGATTTGGGACGACGAGACGGGCGACCGCATGACGAGCCTGTGCATCATTGGCCGTCACATGGACAAGGATGCGCTCATCGCCTCCCTCGATGCCTGCCTGACCGACTGGCACCGCGCCTAGGTTTATCCAAGCGGGCATTTTTCCGCCCACGTAACCGCCTAACCACCACGAAGGTACCCTTCGTGGTGGTTTTTCGTTCTGAGCCAAGGAGATTCATGTTCAATATCGTGCTGTATGCACCCGAGATTCCGGCCAATACGGGCAATATCGGCCGTACCTGCGTGGTCACCGGCGCCCATCTGCATCTGGTGGAGCCACTGGCCTTTTCGCTCGATGACAAGACGGTACGTCGCGCCGGTCTGGGCTACTGGCAAAACTTGGACGTGGCGACCTATGCCGGCTGGGAGGATTTCCTTGCGCGCAACGGCCTCTCCCCCGCCGACGAGCGCCTGCATCTGCTGACCAAAAAGGCGCGCCGAACCTATGCGCAGAGTACCTACCGCGATGGCGACTACCTGGTCTTTGGCAGCGAGAGCTCGGGCATTCCCGAGCCACTGCTTGCCGCGGCGCCCGAGCGCTGCGAGCGCATCCCGATGCTGCGCGATTGTGACTCACTCGATAACGCCGAGGCATGGGAAGCCCACGAGGAATCACTCGGGCATACCGAGGACAGCCACGAGGCCATCCTTCAACAGGACATCTGCGGCAACTTCGTCAACCCGGACGACTACCGCATCAGTGCACTCAACCTCTCCAACAGCGCCGCCATCGTCCTCTACGAGGCCCTGCGCCAAACAGGCTTTCCGGGAATGTAACAAAGGGACAGTCCCTTTATCACATTCGGTTATAGGTAGCGACCGGTAATGCTCTTGGAGCAAGCGACGATATCCGTCGGCGTGCCGGCACAGACGACTCGCCCGCCCGCATCGCCACCGCCCGGGCCCATATCGATCACATAATCGGCATTTCGGATAAGGTCGAGATCGTGTTCGATCACGATAACCGTGGCGCCCTTGGCAACGAGGCCGTCAAACACACTCAGCAACACCTGAACATCGAGCGGATGCAGGCCGATCGTGGGCTCGTCGAACACGAATACGGCATCGTCCTGCACGCGTCCCATCTCGCTCGCAAGCTTAAGACGCTGCGCCTCGCCGCCCGAGAGCGCCGGCGTGGGCTCACCGAGCGTGAGATAACCCAAGCCCAGGTCGTGCAAGGTCTGCAAGCGCGCCTGGACTTTCTTGAGTCCCAGTGTGGCGTCGATGGCCTCGTCCACACTCATGTCCATGAGCTGCGGCAACGTAAGCAGACTCCCGTCCTTGCCCTCGCGATGGATATGCGAAGCCGCGTCTGCATAACGTGAGCCGCGACATGCCGGGCAGACGATCTCGACGTCGGGCAAAAACTGCA
Source organism: uncultured Collinsella sp. (assembly GCA_902494765.1). Taxonomy (GTDB): domain Bacteria; phylum Actinomycetota; class Coriobacteriia; order Coriobacteriales; family Coriobacteriaceae; genus Collinsella. The sequence continues at coordinate 28,257 of CABUUK010000020.1, read as the reverse complement.
CATCGAGTGATATCGATCCTGTGCCATCGCACGTAGGGCAGCGCAAGGCGCCAGTGTTGTAGCTAAAGGCGCCTGCCTTGTAGCCGGCTGCCTTGGCCTCGGGCGTGCGGGCGAAGGCGCGACGCAGCTCGTCATGGATATCAGCATAGGTCGCTACCGTCGAGCGCACGTTGGCACCGATGGGCGTGGCGTCAATCAGGTTGGCACGTGCAATGCCCTCGGCATCGACCCAACGCACGTGCCCCGGCAAGCGTTCGCCGGCTGCCTGCGCCTTGAGCGCCGGGATGAGCGTCTCGAGCACCAACGTCGTCTTGCCCGAACCCGAAACGCCCGTCACCGCGACAAGGCGGCCGCGCGGGATATCGACTTCGAGCGGTTTGACGGTATGGATGGCCTCGGTTGCCATGCGGATATGGCCCTGGTCGAACATTTCCTCATCAGTCACCTGCGGGCGCAAGCGCTTGGACTCTGAGCGCAAAAACGGCGCGATGCGACTGCCCTGCGATTGCTCGACCTCGTCTACCGTACCAGCGGCGATCACATTGCCGCCGCCTGCTCCGGCAACGGGACCCATCTCGACCAGATAGTCGGCATCCGCCAGTACGCGCGTATCGTGGTCGACAACAACCACGGTGTTACCGTCATCCACCAGATCTCGCATCACGCCTACCAGGCCGTCGACATTGGCAGGATGCAAGCCGATCGAAGGCTCGTCCAGCACATAAAGCACGCCTGTCGATCGGTTACGCACCACGCGAGCAAGCTGCACGCGTTGGCGCTCACCCGTGGAAAGCGTGGCGCCGGCGCGGTCGAGTGAAAGGTAATCGAGACCCAAGTCGACCAGACGACGGGCCGCGCTCAAAAACGAATCGCAGATATCCGTCGCCATGGGCCGCATCTCGGGCGGCAAGAATGCGGGCACCCCGCGCACCCACTCAATCGCCTCGCCCAGCGTCATAGCCGCCGCCTGCGCCAGATTGATACCGCGCACCTGGGGCTGGCGCGCAGCCTCGGAGAGACGCGTGCCGCCGCAATCGCGGCATGGGCCCTCGCGCAAAAAGCGCGCAACGCGTTTTAAGCCCTTATCGTCCTTGACCTTGGCGAGCGCATTCTCGACGGTATAGACGGCGTTGTAATAGGTAAAGTCGAGTGGCGTAGCGCCCTCGCCGTTTTTGGGCACGTAGAGGATGTGCTTCTTAACCGCCGGACCATGAAACACGATGTCGCGCTCTTGAGGCGTGAGCTGGTTAAACGGCACGTCGGTGCGCACGCCCATCTCGCCGGCCACCTGCTTCATCAGATCCCACATGAGCGTGCCCCAAGGAAGCACCGCGCCCTCGTTGATAGTCTTTGACTCGTCGGGTACCAAGCTCGCCTCGTCCACCTCGCGCATGACACCGGTGCCGCCGCAGGTGGGACACGCACCGCCACTGTTAAAGGCAAGGTCCTCGGCACTCGGCGCGTAGAACTCGCGGCCGCATGTCGGACACGTGAGCGACAGGCCTGCGGCAACGTTAAGGCTCGGCTCCACACGCGCCCCGCAGCGCGGGCACACATGATGGGCGCAACGGCTAAAGAGCAGACGCAGACTATTGTTGAGCTCGGTCATGGTACCAAAGGTCGAGCGCACGCCCGGCACGCTGGGGCGCTGATGCAATGCGAGCGCCGCCGGCACGTGCAGCACCTCGTCCACTTGGGCGTGCTCGGCCTGCGTCAGGCGACGGCGGGTATAGGTGCTGAGCGCCTCCAAGTAGCGGCGCGAGCCCTCGGCATAAAGAACCCCCAGCGCCAGCGAGCTCTTGCCCGAACCCGACACGCCGGCAATACCCACGAGCTTTCCCAGCGGAATATCGATATCGATGTCCTTGAGGTTGTGTACACGCGCGCCACGCACCTCGATAGCCTGCGGGCTCATCTTCTGTTCCGTCACCTTTATCACCCTACTCATGCCATAAAACTCGATCGCGAATGTACGCGCCCAGCATGGGCACGGTAAATCGGACGAGGCCGTATCCGGCAGCCTCGATGACGCGCTCGCGAATCAGGCTTGCGCGATATTTGCTCGCCCAGCTCTGGGTGCGATCGCAGCGCTCAATGATATCCGCCATGCGAGTCGGTTTGTCCTCGTCAACCGCCATGGCCTCGATAAAAAGGCGCTGTGGACTGCGCAGCCCGTAATATAGAGGCGCGTCAACCGCTTCGTAGAACTCGGAGACGGCATCCGCATGGCCATCCTCGACATCGTGCCTTTCGATGACTTGCGAGCCACGCCGGACAGCAGAGCGCCACATGTAATAGCCCACCAGCTGAACCATATAGGGATGCCCCATGCTCCTGTGTGCCGCAAGGTCCGCCGTCTCCGCGTCAACGTAAAGACCAGCGTCTTTGACCGTCTGGATATATGAATCACGCACCTTGGGCAAGGATATCGCCCCCAGCGTACGCTGCTGGGCACGCCGCAAAAACGTCACGCTCGGCTCTTCGAGCAGATCGTCAACCATACTGGGTAAGCCGGCGAACACCAGCGCAAGACCGCGCTGGTCGCTATCGGGCAATCCCGTGGCATCCTGGTCTCCGAGCACCTGCTGATAGAGAACGGCAAGAGCCGCTAGTTCCTCGATAGACGCAGATTGCGCCTCGTCAATCGCAAACAGTATGCCCTTGCCTGGACCGAGCTTCTTGAGGCGCTCGTTGACCAGCCCTCGCAACGTTTCGCCCTTTGCTCGCGCCGCCTCGACCGACATCCGGCCAAACGACGAACCGAATTCCATTGACGTCACAACGGGCCTATTCGAGCGAAGCGCGTCGGCCAAGCGGTCGCATAAGCCAAGCGAAGCGGAATCGGAGACAACCGCCCATCCGCGCTCGCTGGCCAGACGTTGCAGCTCCCGCAGGAGAACTGTCTTGCCGCAGCCGCGGTTTCCCGTAATGAGCATGAGCCTGCCCGGCGCTCCGGCGCCGTTATCGAGCCCTTCCTCGAAATCTTCGATGACCGACTCGCGACCAATGAGCATCGGAGGCCGCTTGCCTGCCGTTGGCTTAAAGGGATTTGGATTCATGTCGGCCTCCTCGGATTGGCAAACGCTGCCTATAGTTATACCAACTTATACCGAGTTATACCAACAGCAGGTGACAAAGAGGCCGCCCTTCTATCACCTATGGCAGAAGAACTCTGCGTCTGCTGCTCGCCAGGGGCGGAAGGTGGCGGGATCGATCTTTACGTGCGCCGCGGCGGGCACGTCGTACCATTTGACCGTGTAACCGGCGCCGTGAGAGCAAAAGACCGAGTCGGGCGTGTTGGGCAGATCGGCCTCGGGCTCATAGGCGGCCGTCTCGATTACGCGCTCGGCATCATGGCAAGCCGAATAGCCGGCGAACTCCAGGTACAGGTGACCGCGACCGCTCGTGTAGGCAGCCACCTCCAGCGCATAATCCTGCACTTCGGATGCCGGCACGCGACCCGCAAGCTTCGCCCGGTCGCCTGTTATCGTCGGCGGCTCGTACTCGGCACCCATGCGCGTGGCATCCGAGAGCGCCCGGCCCACGCACTCCCCCGGCACCTCGAGCTCAAAGCGGTACCACGGCTCCAACAGCACCGCCGCGCCAGCCTCACGCGCCTGCATGAGCCCCTGGCGAATCGCGCGGTACGTGGCCTGGCGAAAATCGCCGCCCTCGGTGTGTTTGGCATGCGCACGGCCGCCCGTAAGCGTAATGCGCGCATCGGTGATGGGCGAGCCGGTCAGCACGCCCAGGTGATCGCGCTCCATGGCGTTGGTGAGCGCCAAACGCTGCCAGTTAAGATCGAGCTCGTCGGTCGAGGTCACGGTGCCAAACTGCACGCCCGAACCCGCTGGCAACGGCTCCAGGCGTAGATGCACCTCGGCATAGTGGCGCAGTGGCTCAAAGTGGCCCACGCCCTCGACCGGCTGCGAAATAGTCTCCTTATAGAGAATGCCGCCGGGCTCAAACTCGACCGCAAGGCCAAAACGATCGGCAAGCACGCGCTGCACGACCTCGAGCTGCACCGCTCCCATGAGCTGCAGATGTATTTGTTCAAGATGCGTATTCCAGCTTACGCCGAGCATGGGATCTTCGTCCGCCAACTCAGTCAACGCTTTGAACACCGTATGGACATCGTGTTCGCCCGGAAGCACCGTATAGGTGAGGACTGGCGCAATGACGGGCGCATCGCCCGCAGGCTCCGCGCCCAGGGCGTCCCCTGGGCGAACGTGCGCAAGACCCGTCACGGCACAAATACCGCCAGCAGCAATTTCTTGGGCAAGCTCATACTTCTCGCCGTTATAGATGCGTACCTGATCGACCTTTTGCTCCCATGCCTCGGCACCGGAACGTCCGTCAATCATCTGCTTGGCATGCAGTGTGCCGCCGGTTACTTTAACCCATGCCAAGCGCTCGCCGCGATCCCCGCGGCTGACACGATAGACGCGCGCGGCAAACTCCGGGAGCCACGCCTGTTCACGCATCAGCGCGCATATGCCATCCAGCAACTCGTCCACGCCTTGGTCCTTGAGCGCCGACCCGGCAAAACAGGGAAAGAGCTTGCGCTCGGCAACCATGCGCGACAGCGTCGCGACGGAAAGCTCACCCGCCTCAAGAAACTCCTCGAGCGCTTCTTCGTCTAACGCGGCAGCGTCCTCCTGAACGGCCCCGCCCGCCAGCAGTTCGCCGGCATCCAGGCAGCCCTCGGAGAGACGTTGCCCAAGTTGTGCCAGCAAAACATCGCGGCCGGGATTCTCCAAATCGATTTTGTTGATGAAGATGAATGTCGGGATGTCATAACGTGCAAGCAGGCGCCACAGGGTTTCGGTGTGTCCCTGCACGCCGTCGTTGGCACCCACAACCAAAATCGCATAGTCAAGCGCGCGCAGCGTGCGCTCCGCCTCGGCCGAAAAATCGACGTGGCCGGGCGCATCCACGAGCATGACGTGGGTATCACCGTGGTCGAGCACGGCCTGCGACGAAAAAATCGTGATGCCACGCTCGCGCTCGATCGCGTTCGTGTCCAGATGCGAATCGCCATCGTCCACGCGGCCGCGCTTGCGAATGCGACCCGCGTTGAACAGCATGACCTCGGCCAACGTGGTCTTGCCGGCATCGACGTGCGCCAAGATTCCAACGACCGCTTGCTTCGACATGGCTCTCCTCTTATTGCAAGCCCATCGCACGCGGCAACGGGCGTTCACGCTCCACACTGGATGATACAATTTACGGGCCGGCGGGCGAAGCGGGCCCTATCCCCCGACCAAGTTCATCGCCCTGCGTTGCCGCGCGGCGATTTTCGTAGGTTCGCGCCTTGCGAAAGCCGGCTTGCAAATCAGCGCAGCGAACGAAAATGGCCCCACCCGGGACCATTTTCGTTCGTGCGAATTGTTGACACGTGCCCCTACTCTTACGCCTCACGCAGCCAGTCGAACGCAACACGCGGCGTGCCGTCCGACACATACACGACGCCGGCACGCTCGAACCCCGCCTTAATATTCGCGCCCTGCATGGGCAGGTTGTCCTGATGCGTGTCGATGCGCAGGTGATCGGCACGCTCCTTGGCAAAGGCAAACATCGCAGCCGCGATACCGTGCACGGTGCCATCGGACGCCACACGGTGCAGCACGGCGTACGGAGTGTCGCTGCGCCATTGACCATCCTCAATTACGTCATAGCACTCGTCCGGGCCCGGCAAAAAGGCAAACGTCGCCACCACGCGGCCATCGACTTCGCACACATAGCTGCCACCGGCGGCGATATCGGCAGCCAGTTGCTCGGCAGAAGGCGTGCCCTCGGGCCACTGTGTGGCGTTGCCATGCGCGCGCATAAAGGCGCGGGCCGCGTCATAGATAGCCATGACAGCGGGAATGTCGGTATCGAGGGTTTTTCTGATCATCACGCGGCGACCTCACGTTTATTGGTATCACTTTGATTGAGCAATGATACCAACGTTTGGAGAGGGGCGCGATGCAGATGGGGAGCAAAAAGCGAGCCGCCTGGTCAAAAGCAAAAAGCGAGTTTTTGAGCACTGCCACCGGCGGCGATATGAGCGACCTGTTTGCACGCGAGGACGAGCGCCGCGACGCCCTGGACGCCGAGCGCGATGAGGCCTGGCGCTACAAGTCGTGCGAACGCAAAAACCGTTACGACACGCGCGCCGAGGCCGAGGCCGTTATGGCCGACTGCGAAAACCGCGGGCGGCGCGGTTTGGCCTGCTACAAATGCGAATACTGCGGTGGATGGCACCTGACGTCGCACCCTTGGAAATAGACCCCACATTGGCACGGCACTGACGGAGCGCCAGCCATCGCACACAAGCTACGGGCGCGGCGGCACCAAAACATCGTAGCGAACGGCCTTGCCCGCAAGTTGATAGCTCGGCTTAACGCCGGCAAGCAGCGGGCCCTTTACCGGCCGCTTGATAACGACCTTGCGCGGATGCACAGCAAGCGCCGCCTCGACCAGCGATTCCTCGTCGGCGCATGGCTGCTCCAGATGATGTAGGAGCTGGAACTTCTTTTTGACCGCTGCACTCTTGGTGCGCTCGGGAAACATGGGATCCAGGTACACCACGTCGGGTGCTGCGAGCTCGCCCTGCTCGACCAGCTCGACGGTTTGACGAAGGCCCGCAATGCTGTCCTCGCCCGCATGTAAGCACATGCGTGCCACGGCAGCCGCAAGCGCCGGATCATCCGCCGCGCGCTCCAAAGCATCCTGAAGGAGCGCCGCGATCACGCAGTCCTGCTCATACAGATCGACGGTAAAGCCCGCGGCCGCCAACAGCAGCGAATCCTCGCCAAAGCCTGCCGTAGCGTCAATTGCCCATGGTCGCTCGATGCCCTTTGTGCGCGCAGCCTTTACCAACAGCTCTTGCTGCAGACGGCCCTGCTTGAGTCGCGGCAGCATGCGGCCAAAATCGGCGCGCAGCTCCATCGTGCCGTCGGTGAGCGTGAGGCCCTCGGGCTTCCCGATCAGCTCAAGCCCCGCGGCCCGAGCAACAGATAAGGGATCGACGACGCCCATGGACACTCCTTAACAAGCAAAACGAATACGCAGGGCACCGTTTATGTCGGCACCCAACCGTCCGCTATTGTCCCACATGCGACATGGCCCACAGCATCCCAATGCAAAGCACCGCCATCAATCCCGTGCACACAGCAGCGATCACGGAATCACCCATGCGCCTTCCCAACGACCGCGGCTCACGCACTTGCCCTGCTCCGTACATCATGGCTCCTCCTTGAGACCAGCTCCTTGTTACGGCCTCATCATCTCAGCGCCGCACATGAGCTGCCATCGATTTGGCTTACGTCCAGCTTTCCCTTTTGAAAGGTTGGGTTGGGCCGCGCGGGCTCAAAGCGCTTTCAGGCGCATGCATCGCTGCGTTGAACTACAATGTGCTTCACCATATGTGCAGTACATTGGGTGCGCCAAGTTGGCGTACTCGTATCGAAAGGACCAGCCATGAGCTTCACTCGCAAGACTCTCAAAATCCTTGCTCTCATCTACTTTGTTTTGGGCATCGCCAGCCTCGTCACCGCCGGCGTCGGTATCGCCACGGGCGGTCTCGATTCCACGTACGGTTCGTACGCCACGCTCGCGGCGGTCGTGCTTATCGCCAAGGGTCTCGTCGACCTTGCCGCAGGCGTCGCCGGTATCAAGGGCGCCAACAAGCCTTCGCAGGTGGACGGCGCGTTTAAGCTCGGTATTGTTGCCGCGGTCGCCACGCTTGCCCAAGCGGTGCTCACGCTTCCCGCGTTTGGCGGCGACGCCATCAACTTTGGCGCCTTTGTCATCGTGGTCTACGACCTGTTCTTTGTTCAGCAGGCACACGCCGTTAAAGCCGAGAACAAGGACCGCCTATAAGCGCTCGCTTCTCATAACCTCTGCAGCCAAGCAACTAAAAAGGGCCGATCGCGCATCTCCGCGGTCGGCCCTTTACGTTTGCCCAGATAAAACCTACCAAAATAAACCTGTCCCTTTTTGGCAGGTTGTTAGCTGTGGCGGTACTCGGCGATGATGAAGTCGATGTCAGTCTGAAGGGTATCGAGGTTTGCCAGGCGCTCTTTGTCGGCGGGGCGCGTGCGGTAGTAGTACGGTGTCATCTGGAACACCGCCTCGATGTCGGCCTGGGTCTTAAGCGTAATATTCGCAGACACCCGCTGCGTTCCGACTAACTCGAGCTCGGTGGTCTTCGGCAGCTTCTCATCGTTAAGGTACGGCGTGTCGTAGAGCACCTCTTTGAGCCCAAAGAGATGACGAGCACCCGGTACCACGGTATAGAGTGAGCCCTCTGGCGCCAGTACGCGGGCAAACTCACGCTCGTTAAAGGGAGCAAAGAGCTCGGTCACCATATCGAAGGCGCCATCGGCCACGGGGATGTCCTTCATGTTGGCCACGAAGTAGGTCGCATCGCCGCGCTTGGCAGCCAGGCGTACCATCTCCTTGCCCAGGTCGAAACCGTAGGCATCCACGCCCGGCACCGCGCCCATGGCACTCGTGTAATAGCCCTCGCCGCAGCAAATGTCGAGCAGCGTCATGGGGCCATTCGTAGACGTGGCACGCCCAGACACCTGCTTGCGCACCAACTCGACCATCGCATCGCGCAACGGCGCATAGTATCCGCGGTTCAGAAAGTCACGACGGCTGCGCGCCTGTGACTTGGGATCGCCCATAGAGTCGCCGCTCTTGGACGAGCGCAGCAGATATAGATAGCCCTCGCGAGCACGGTCAAACCGGTGTCCGCCCGCGCACGCAGCACCGCGCTCATCGTCCACCAACGGCTCATGGCAAACGGGACACAACAACATGGCAACTCCTTAGCGCGAACAACACAACGCTCACCATTGTCGCACGCCTTCCCCACCTAGTCATTGGGGACGTTCTTGAATGACTAGTCGTTTAAGAACGTCCCCAATGACTAGTCGATTAGGAGTATCATCGTCTGCGCAAATAAGCACGAAAGAGCATATTAGAGATTGAGAGCGCATGGCTGATACCGTATCTAAGCACATTGACATGACCACCGGCTCGCTGTGGCGAAATATTCCCCTGTTCGCCTTCCCCGTGGCCGCCACGAGCATCTTGGAGCAGCTGTCGAACCTCATCGCCACGGTCATCATCGGCAACTTCTCGGGCGACCAGGGAACCCTCGCCATGGCGGCGGTCGGCTCCAATGTTCCGCTTACCAGCCTTATGCTCAACCTGTTTATTGGCATGTCGCTTGGCTCCAACGTGGTCATCGCCAACGCTATCGGCCGCAACGATCAAAACATGGTCAAACGCGCCGTCCATACCTCGATTTTAATGGCGCTCGTGGGCTTTGTCGTCATCGCGCTGGGCGAGATCTTTGCCGAGCCCATGCTCGCCGCCCTCAACGTTCCCGCCGAAACCATGCCGCTCGCTTCGCTCTACCTGCGCGTCTTTTTGCTTAGCATGCCCTCGATCTTGCTCTACAACTTTGAGGCCGCGATCTTCCGCTCCGTCGGCATCACTCGCATGCCGCTGCAGGCGCTTGCCGTGTCCACCGTCCTCAACATTGGCCTGGATCTCATCTTTGTCCCCGTACTCCACTGGGGCGTCGCGGGCGTCGCCATCGCCACCGCCATCGCCTACACCGTCAGTGCCGCTACACTCTTTATCCGCCTGCTCAAGACCGACTCCGTCGTCCGCGTCACCCTACGCGACCTGGCTATCGACCCCGTCGCCCTCAAGCGCATCGTCAAGATCGGCCTGCCCGCCGGCATCCAAAGCGCCGTCTTTGCCGTCGCCAACATCATCATCCAGTCTGCCATCAACAGCCTGGGCACCGAGGTCATGGCGGCATCGAGCGCCGCCATGAGCCTGGAGTACGTGTGCTACAACCTGCTCAACAGCTTTAGCCAGGCTTGCACCACCTTTGTGGGACAAAACCACGGTGCCCGCCAGATCGACCGCTGCACCAAAACGCTCAAAGTCTGCCTGGTTGAAGGCGGTATCGTTGCACTCATCACAATTATCGTTATTGTCGGTCTGGGGCGCGAGATCCTATCGCTGTTCAACAGCGACCCCAACATCGTCTCGATCGGCTATATCCGCGTGTGCTCGATCTTCCCGGCGTACGCCTTTAGCATGTTCTACGAAAACATGTCAGGCTACCTGCGCGGCTTTGGCATCTCGCTCACGCCCGCCCTCATCACCATGATCTGCGTCTGCGGCATCCGCTTCTATTGGGTGTTCTGTGTGTTCCCGCACTTCCGCACCTTTGCGAACATCATGATGGTCTACCCCATCAGCCTGGGCACCACGGCATTCTTTATGGTCGTGGCGGTATTGCTCTGCCACCCGGCACGCACCTATCGCGCCACCAAAGCCAAAGCGACAGCCCGCTAAACACCGCACTCAACGCCACGCCAGTCATTAATTGACAATATGCGAGCTCATATAGTCGATAAAGCGCCTCGTGGCGATGGGCATGGTATCCCAGCTGCGCCAGGCGGCCACCACGTCGCGCGAGGGGGCATGCACGATGGGCCGCACACGAATATCGGCTCGCATGCCCTCCACAGTACGACGATAGAGCATGCTCACGCCTAGGCCCTCCTCCACCATCGCCATGATGGTGTAGTCATCGGTCACCTCACTCGTCACGTGCGGCGACAGCCCATGCGTTGCGAATGCATCGAGCACCAGACTCTGTTCGCCCTCATCCAGCAGCACAAACGGCTCGGACGCCAGGTCGGCAAGTGTCACCTTTTCCTTTGCCGTCAGCGGATGCTCGGCCGGCAACAATGCTACCAACTCGTCGTGATAGACGACGCGCTTCTCGAGCCCAGCGGTAAATCCGCGTGCCGTAAAACAAAAATCAACCACGCCATCGTGCACCCATTGAGCGTTGCGCGTGTAATCGCCCTGTTTGAGGGTGAAGCGTACGCCCGGGTGCAGCGCACCAAAGTCGCGGATCACACGCGGCAGCACGGTACGACTCACGTTAGTAAACGTCGCGATGCGAATATCGGTCGACGAAAGCCCCAGCAGCTCCTGGCGCTTGCCCTCGAGCTCGACCTCGGCGGTCACAATCTGGCGCAGGTACGGCAGATATTGTTTACCGTCGCGCGTAAGCGAAACGCCCTGCTTACCGCGCTCGATAAGTGTGGTGCCCAGCTCGCGCTCGAGCGCCTTGACGGCCTGGCTCACCGCACTTTGCGTATAGCCCAACTCGTCCGCCGCGGCCTTAAGACTGCCGCGATCGACCACCATACAAACAATCTGATACCGCGATGCCATCGTGCCTCCACATCAATGCAGCCGTAAAACGTTTTGCCAGGGTTTTTCTGTCACGTTAGTATTTCTTAATCATACTGAAGATACATTCGTTTTACTACATCCAAATCTGGGAGCAGAATCCTTTGTGCGAAACCGTTCTGTAACAAAAGGAGTCCCATGGATCTCAAAAAAGCAATCGCGCTCTCATTTTCCGTTCCCGTCGCATGGGGCTTTTCGTACCCCCTCATGAAGATCGGCATGGACAGCATGAACGCCACGAGCATCGTTGCGCTGCGCTGTATCATCGCCTTTGCGGCTTGCCTGCTGCTCTTCCACAAGCACGCGTTGCGCATCAACCGTGACCTTATGGTCCGCGCCGCCATCATCGGCGCCATTATGGCAACCGAGCTCACCTGCATGTGCCTGGGCTCCAGCCTCACCTCCGCCTCCACTGCCGGCTTTTTGCAGAGCCTGACGGTCGTGATCGTGCCGTTTGCCAACGCCGCCCTGCTGCGCCGCGCACCCGAACGCAAAGTGCTCGTCGGCACTGCCATCGTCACCTGCGGTATGTTGCTGCTCTCGGGCGCCGACTTCACCAGCCTGAACCCGGGCGCGCTCATCATGTTGTTCTCCGCCTTTGTCTACGCCGGGCACATCATTGTCGCCAAGCGGTTTGTCGAAGAAGTCAATCCGCTTGCTCTGGGCGTTTGGCAGCTGGGCTTTGGCGGCTTGTTCTCGGGCATCGCCGCATTCACCTTTGGCGGCTTCACGCTTCCCAGTACGCCCAGCGAGATCGTGGTCGTCGTTGCGCTCGCACTCATCTGCTCTGCCTACGGCTTTATCACCCAGACGCTCGTGCAGCCCCACGTGCCTGCCGAGACCACCGGCTTCGCCTTCTCGCTCGAGCCAGTCTGCTCCGCCGTCTTCTCGTTCTTCCTGGTCGGCGAGGTCCTGAGCCCCATCGCCTTCTTTGGTGCCGCTCTCATCCTCACCGGCGTCATGGCGGCAACCGTGCAGCTCCCGCGCCTTCGTGCGCATGGACAAGCTCGCATGGCAGGAGCGCCCGAGCGCGTCTCGTAGACCCCGCTCCTTATGCAGCCCCGACATAAAGGCAACCGGTGCGCCTTTACAATAGATGTCAACAGAGCATCTGACGTAAAGGAGCCCCATGGACGCCGCGACCCGCGACCGCAACATAGCAACTTGGTTGGGCGATGCGCCGCAGCCGGTACGTGACACTACGAACCAGCTGCTCGAGCGCATCGCCCTTTTGCGTGCCGAGCAAACCATCTACCCGGCACAAGACGACATCCTCAATGCCCTCGCCTACACGCCGGCCGACCAGGTCAAGGTTGTCATCTTGGGTCAAGACCCCTATCACGGACCCAACCAGGCCATGGGACTGTCGTTCTCGGTCCCAGCGACGCAAACCAAGTTGCCGCCGAGCCTGCGCAACATCTATAAGGAGCTCAAAGCCGATCTGGGCTGCCCCATCCCCGCCACGGGAGATCTAACGCCATGGGCACTGCAGGGCGTCCTGCTCCTCAACACTACGCTCACCGTGCGCGAGCATGCCGCGAACTCGCACGCCAAGCTGGGCTGGAGCGCGCTCACCGACTACGTTATCGAACGCTGCTGCCAGCTGCCCCAGTCGGTCGTCTTTTTGGCATGGGGCCGCTTTGCCCAGCAGATGGTCGAAGGCAAGCTCGCCGCGACCGGCGCGGGCAAGGCAACCGGCAAGTTCTGCCTGGCCTCCACGCACCCCTCGCCGCTTTCGGCCAACCGTGCCACGGCAGAACTCCCCGCTTTTATGGGATCGCGCCCCTTCTCGGCAGCCAATCGGCTACTCGAGCAGCACGGCTCGACCCCCGTCAACTGGACTTGCCTCGGCTAAAAATCGATACATCAAAAACGCGCCCGACGGCTTTCCATCGGGCGCGTTTCCTATTCAGGCCAAATAAATTGTGTGCGGCCGGCCTCGCCGCCATCGATCAGCAGGCTCTGCCCGGTCATAAACCGGTTGGTCACGCCCACAAAGTAGATCCACTCGGCGATCTCTTGGGCAGTGGCCCAGCGCTTAAGCGGCGTGAGCTCCATAATCTGGTTCCACAGGTGCTCGTCTTCCATCACACAACGGTTGAGCGGCGTGATAACGCCACCCGGGTCCACACTGTTGGCGATGGCCTGCGGCGCCAGACGGTTTGCAAGGTTCTTGGTGTAGGCGATAACGCCACCCTTGCTGGCGGCATAGGCGGGAAACTCCGATCCCGTATGCCCGCTCGCCGACCCCACATTGACCACGGATTTGATAGCGGGCGCCGGCTTGGCGGCAAGCCCCTCCCCCACAAAGGCGTAGTGCTCGGTCACGTTGATGGTGCCACGCAGGTTGGCAGCAATATCGTCGGCCGAATCCTGCGTACCAGCAACGTTCACGATTACCTGGGGTTCAAGGTCGCCTGGAAACGAGTCAGGCTCGCGGACATCAACGATCAGATGGCGGTATCGCTCGTGTTCGATCGCCGCCGGCAGCAGATCAAAGCCCACGACCTCGTGGCCCTCGTCCAAAAAGCGCTGCACGCACGCGGCTCCGATACCGCCCGAAGCGCCCGTGATCAAAACCCGCATACTTGCTCCTTAGGCGGTTGCGTGGCGCTCGAGGTACTCGGAACCCACATTCTCGCGCTCCCAGCCGCGCACGACCTTGTAGCCCACGGGGCTCAGGAAGACCTCGCACAGCAGCTCGGCAACAGCGCCGGTCAGCGAACACATAAGGACCTGCACCCAGGTCCAACCAAAGAACGTGTGGCTCACCACAATGGCAAAGACCAGGTTGTCGATAAACTGGCCAACACCCGTAGACACATAGGAACGGAAGGCGAAGCTCGCAAAGTTATTCTTTTTGAGCATACGGCCGAGCGACTGGTTGAGCGTGGAGTTAACCACGGCAGAAACGAGCATTGCCAGCGAAGAGCCCAGCACCACGTACCAGGTGCCGCCGATGGTGGCGTTAAGGGCGGTGTTGACCTCGATCATGCCGGTGTCGTAGTAGGCGCCCCACATACCGGGCGTGAGCGAGCATGCCCAAAAGCACAGGCTCACGGCCAGGTTAACCAGCAGCGCGAGGATAGAGATTTTGATGGATGCCTTGGCGCCAAAGCGCTTGCAGATCATGTCCTGGCACAAAAACGAGACCCAGCTCACCACAAAGCCGCAATCGAGTGCCAGATACGGCAGGCTGATAAGCTCTTTGTTGGCCAGCAGGTTCATCATGATGACACTCACGAAAAACAGCGAAACCGTTGCCGCGGGAATGCTCCGCAACAGGACCTTGTAGTCCTCCATGACCTTCTTGATCATTATGTACTCCTTTGGTTTTAGGTTTAACGAGCAGGATATCGGACCCGAACTGCTCGGACGCCCCAGTCTTGAGACGACGGTGGGTATGATAGCCGCTCACACGGCATCAGGCAAGTAAATGGCGCGGCAGCCCCGCAGGGTCACCGCGCCGATGCGTTAAAAGGCCACGTTGCCAAACTCCGACAGGATAAGGTCGGGGTTGTGGTCGGTTGCCCAGTCCACGTTCCACGGGCTCGTGAACAGCAGCAGCTTACCGCCGCGCATATCCTCGACACGAAGCGTGTCGCGCGTGAGCGAAAGGGCCGGGATATCGATGGTATCGGGGTCGTTCTGGATCCAGCGGATGTCCGTATAGGGCAGCGGCTGGCGACGAACCTCAACACGGTACTCGGCCTTGAGGCGGCGCTCGAGCACCTCAAACTGCAGCACACCGACCACGCCCACGATGACGCTCTCCATGCCGGCACCCAACTCGCGGAAGATCTGGATGGCGCCCTCCTGGGCAAGCTCCTCCATGCCCTTGACGAACTGCTTGCGCTTGAGCGTGTCGACCTGCGTAATACGAGCGAACATCTCGGGGGCAAACGTCGGGATCTGCGGATACTGCACGTGGCGCTTGCCGGAGCACACGGTGTCACCGATGCTAAAGATACCCGGGTCGAACAGGCCTACGATATCGCCCGCGTACGCCTCGTCAACAATCGCGCGGTCATCGGCCATCATCGACGTACCGGTGGCAAGCTTGAGCTTGCGGTTGCCCTGCACGTGGAAGGCATCCATGCCGCGCTCGAACTTGCCCGAGCAAATGCGCACAAAGGCGATGCGGTCGCGGTGATTCTTGTCCATGTTGGCCTGGATCTTAAACACAAAGCCGCTAAAGTCGTCGCGGCAGGGATCGACCGGTTCGCTGGTGAGCGTATCGGTATAGGCGCGCGGCGTCGGGGCCAGACGCAGGAACTCCTTGAGGAAGGGCTCCACGCCAAAGTTGGTGAGCGCCGAGCCAAAGAACGCCGGGCTCAGCTTGCCGCAGGCCACGGCATCCAAGTCGAGCTCGTCGCCGGCACCATCGAGCAGCTCGATGTCGTCCATCAGGTTCTTATGGTTCTCCTCGCCGATGAGCTCATCCATGGAAGGATCGCCCAGCTCGGCCTCGACCTCGGCGACCTTCTTGGTGGCGTTGGCGTGGCCGTCGCCCTCAAAGGCAATGACGCGACGAGTCTGACGATCGAACACGCCGCGGAAGTTGCGGCCGCTGCCGATCGGCCAGTTCATGGGATACGTATTGATGCCCAGGACATTCTCGATCTCTTCCATGAGCTCAAACGGGTCGCGAGCCTCGTGGTCGAGCTTGTTCACAAAGGTAAAGATGGGAATGTGGCGCAGCGTGCAGACTTTAAAGAGCTTTTTGGTCTGGGCCTCGACGCCCTTAGCGCCATCGATGACCATGACCGCGGCGTCGGCGGCCATAAGAGTACGGTAGGTATCCTCCGAGAAGTCCTGGTGACCGGGTGTATCGAGGATGTTGACGCAGGCGCCGTTGTAGGTGAACTGCAGCACCGAGGAGGTAACGGAAATACCGCGCTCCTTCTCGATGTCCATCCAGTCCGAGACGGCATGCTTGGCCGAGCTCTTGCCCTTGACCGAGCCGGCGGTCTGGATACTGCCGGTATAGAGCAGCAGCTTCTCGGTAAGCGTGGTCTTACCGGCGTCCGGGTGGCTGATGATCGCGAATGTGCGGCGCGACGAGATTTCATCCGACAGGCTTGCCATGCGGATCCTTTCTTGCATTGAGTGCATTACGTCGATGTAACCGCACTATTGTAGCCGCGAAATCCCGCCATAGGGCACCTATCAGGACAAATTCATCAGTTGGGGCCTAGGGTAGCAGTCGATGGCGGCACTCCGCAGCAGTTTGTCTCGATCTGTAACATCTAGACGGTTTTTGAACCTCTACCTGTTACAGATTAAGACAAACAGGTGGGCGTCCCAGAAAGATCTCGATCTGTAACATCTAGCAGCCAAAAACTTCTCCAGTTGTTACAGATTGAGACAACCAAATGGGGTCCGCCAGCAAAATCTCAATCTGTAACAGGTAGCCGTCCAAACCGGTTCCAGATGTTACAGATTGAGATGAATGAACGAGCGGACAATCCCTATTTACCTCTTGCATAGCTGTGCATAGTGTATATATACTGTGCTTACCGGTTATATACACGTGTAGCCCATCAGCTAAGGAGCCGCTGTGGACATTATCCTATCCAATTCGAGCGACAAGCCCATCTACGAGCAAATAGCCTCGCAAGTCAAAGCTCAGATTCTATCGGGCACGCTCGCTGCGGGAGCCAAACTCCCCAGCATCCGTGCACTCGCGAGCGATCTTGGCGTGAGCGTCATCACCACCAAGCGCGCCTACGCCGACCTGGAGCAGCTCGGGTTTATCTGCACCGTGCAAGGCAAGGGCTGTTTTGTCGCCGACGGCAACCAAGAGCTCTTGCGTGAAAACCAGCTCTGCCATATCGAAGAGCTGCTCGCGAAAGCGGCAAGCCAAGCCGAGGCCCTGGGCGTCACGCGCGACAAGCTGCACGAGATGCTCGACCTGGTAGCCCCCGAAACCATGCAGTAGCCATCTGCAAGAAAGGCTATACCATGCAAAACCTTTTAGAACTCAAAGGCATCTCACGCCATGTGAGTGACCGTTTTTCGCTGCGCGACGTCACGCTTGCCGTGGAGCCTGGCCAGATCGTCGGCTTTGTGGGTGCCAACGGTGCCGGCAAAACAACGACGATTCGAGCTGCTCTCGGGCTTATAAAGCTCGATGCCGGCGAAGTGCACCTGTTTGGGCAGCGCTGTGGCGCCGACGCGCCCGATGAGTCGCAACGCCATCTACGCTCCCGCGTCGGTCTTGTCCTGGACACGTGCCCCTTCCCCTCCACGCTCAGGGTGGGCCAGATCGAGTCGCTCGTAGGCCCGACGTACCCCACATGGGACCGCGAAACGTTCGCCGGATTCATCAACCGATTTGGCCTCGATCCCAAGACAAAGGTCAAGGACCTCTCCCGCGGCATGGGCATGAAACTGCAGCTTGCCTGTGCACTCAGCCACAATGCCAAGCTGCTCGTTTTGGACGAAGCCACCGCGGGCCTCGATCCCATGGCACGCGAGGAGCTGCTCGATGAGCTGCTTGCCTTTGTCGCCGACGGCCAGCACAGCGTGCTGCTCTCGAGCCACATTACGTCCGACCTCGATCGTGCCGCCGACCGCATCATCTGCATCGATAACGGTTCGATTGTGTTTGATCTGCCGCGCGAGGACATTACCGACCGCGCCGGCATCGCCCACTGCACCCAAGCACAGGCCGCCGAGCTTATGGCTTGCGTCGAAGGTGCCCGTGCCGCCCACCACGCCTATAGCGTGGACGTGCTCGTGCCCAACCGTCGCGAAACGCTCGAGGCCTTCCCCGAGATTCCCTGCGATCGGGCAACCATTGACGACTATCTGCGCCTCATGCTGAAAGGGGCTTCGAAATGAAACGCGCCTTTATGTCCGAGCTCGCTATCGTTCGCACACTCGTCCCGAGCATCGCGGGCGTCGGCCTGTTCATATTCGTCGTGCTGACCCTTGCCAACGCATCGGACGGCGATTCCGGCATGAGCGCTGGCGCCTGCGCGGTCAGTGCCATGTCACCCATCATGGTCATGAGCTCGCTGGCCGGCTTCGACAATCAAAACGGTTGGGAGCGCTATCGCGCAACGCTGTCTCTCTCGCGTAAAGACATCATCTGCGCACGCTACCTGAGCATCATTGTCTTCTCGGCTGTCACGGCGTGCGCCGCCGCGCTTCTGAGCATCGTCTCCTTCCCGCTCTTCAACAGCGCGGGTATCCCGTTGACGGGACAGATTGTCTTTGAGATTGCAATAGCCTCAGCAGCATCAATGCTCATCTCCCTCATGATGGTGTTTTTGGCGCAGCCGCTGTTCTTTCGCTTTGGACACATGGAAGCGCTGCGCCTATCCGTTGGTCTGTTTGCCATGCTCGGATGCCTTGCCATGGCCACGCTGAGCTCCTCCAACCCCATCAGCAACTGGCTCATGTCGATTGCCGGAGCGAATCCCGATCCCGCCGTTCTGGGCTGTCTGTGTGCAGGCATCGCCGCACTTACCCTCGCGCTATGTGCAATCAGCTGCGCAGTCAGCACCAAGGTCTATCGGGCACGCGACCTGTAATCGACAGCCAAAGGGCTTGGGCTGCACGCCACCTCATTTACTAGATAAGACGAAGCAACAACAACGCCGCCGCCCTTCGAAGCATGCCGTTTAGATCTTGGAAACCAAAGAGAAGTCGACAGCATATCGACAATTCGAGCCTTCACCAAATGGCTCCCCGGAACATAACCCCCGTCTCGCCGCGGCCATATCAAACCTTCATGGTGGGGCGGTATCCTCATGTCCATAAAACTCGCAGGATAAACCCATTATCCAAGGAGGCACCGCACCCGTGTCGTGGGTTGTCGCAGCATTTGCGTCAGCATTCTTTGCCGGCATCACATCCATCTTGGCCAAATGCGGCATCAAGCAGACCGACTCCGATGTCGCGACGGCCATTCGCACCTGCGTGGTGCTCGTTTTCGCCTGGGCAATGGCGGGCATTTCTGGATCCATTGGAACCATTGGCAGCATCGAACCCAGATCCTGGCTCTTTCTCGTCCTCTCGGGACTCGCTACCGGTGCTTCGTGGATCTGTTACTTTAAGGCGTTGAGCATCGGAAATGTCAATAAGGTCGTACCGGTCGACAAGATGAGCACCGTGCTCGCCGCGCTGGTCGCCATCGCGCTTTTTGACGAGACGAGCAACCTTGCGGTTAAGCTCGTGGGAACCGCTGCCATCACCCTCGGCACGTTTTTAATGATCGAGAAGAAGCAGTCCGCCGAACCCGAGCAGCAGCAAGACCGAACCTGGCTCGCTTACGCCCTCGGCGCCGCCGTGTTCGCGGCACTCACCTCCGTCCTCGCCAAGATCGGCATCGAAGGCGTCGAGTCAAACCTGGCCACGGCAATCCGCACCTGCGTGGTACTGGTTATGGCATGGGCAATCGTGGCAGCCAAGGGAAAACTGGAGCAGGTCACGCACGTTGACCGGCGCGAACTCACATTTCTCGCAACATCGGGCATCGCGACTGGAGCATCGTGGCTGCTCTATTACTATGCCATCGCTGCAGGCCAGGTGAGTGTCGTGGTGCAGATCGACAAACTATCGATTGTCGTATCGGTGCTATTTGCGCGCCTGGCATTCAACGAAAAACTCTCCCGCCGCAGCGCCATCGGTCTCGCCCTCATCGTACTGGGCACCGCCGCGCTTGCAATTTGGAAGTAGCGCCGATACCGAACGAAATCCAGTCCACCCGCAAATCCGTGACACAGCGCCCGCACCGGACTTGAGATGTTTGTACTGACTGCGCGCTACCGTGCTACTTGCGCAGCGGCTTGGGCAGCGGGATGCCGGCGGCGATGACGGCCGCGATAATCATGCAGACGATACCCTTGAGTGGGAAACACATAAGCAGCAGGCCCACAACCATGACAGGCTGACGCATGACGGCGCCCATCGTCGATGCCGTGCAGACGGCGACGCAAAAGACCGGATCTGCGCCGGTGAGGATGGCAAGGCCATAGCCCAGGCTTACGCCCGAGAAGATAACGGGGAAGAAGTGGCCGCCGCGCCAACCAAGGTTGATGAGGGCGGGCGTCAGCATGGCCTTAACAAGACCGGTCGCGATAAGCACGCCGGCGGGAATGGTGAGGTAGGTCTCCATAAGTACATCGGCCTGGGTCTCGCCGGCAAACATGGTGTAGGGCAAGACCGTGCCGCAGATGGCGAGCGCCAGACCAGCCAGCATGGCCTTGACGACAGGACGCTCCCCTATTGCATGGGACAGCGCCTCGCTCGCGTGCTCCGAGACAAAGTACAGCCAGCCGCAAACGGTGCCAACCAACGCCAGCGGGATGAGCCAGGCAAGCTCCAGGTTGCCCACCTCGGCGGCCTCGAACCTGGGCATGCCCATGCCGCCGCCCACAAGTTGGCCAAGCAGCAGGTAGGTGCCCAGACCGCCAGCGATCGCGATACCGTAGACCACAGTCTTCTGTGCCTTGGGCAGCTTGATGGTGATCTCGCCGGACGCGGACCCATCGTCGGCGTCTTCGCCCTGGCCGTCGGCGCTACCGGCGAGCGGCGCCACAAAGCCAAAGACGGGCGCGGTAAAGAGCGCCGTCAGCGCGGCCTGGGTGCCCAGCAGCGTGAGCTCCCTAAACTCGGCGCCAAAGCGGCGCATGCGGTCGCCGACCCAGCTGCACAGACCCGCGATAACGCCGGTCAGGCCGGCCTCCGGTCCAATACTTCCGCCAAACAGCAGCGGCAGCAATGCCGCGAGCGAAAGCCTGCCCAGATTGTCATACGGGTAGCGCCCATCTTGCTTAACCTTAGCCATCACCTGGTTGAGGTCGTCGGTCTTGGTGCCCGTAAGCTTTTCGTACAGACCGATCAGCAGGCCGCCCAGCAGGCAGACAAAAAACGGATACGGCAGAAAACCGAACGGGCCGCTGGCGAGTTCGGGCGACGCCGCGCCCAGCATGTGGGGGATCTCGGTCCACAGATAGTCGATACCGTGCTCCATCGCAAAAAAGAACAGCCAGACCGCGGCACCTGCGAACGCACCGGTCACGGCAACGCTAACTAAAAACAGCGCGCGGTTTGTGGGTTTGGCAAGGTTGTCCATCGGGTCCTCCCGCGGTCAAAGTCGACATAATTACGTTTTATTGTAGAGCGAGCGTTGCCCAGACAAGCCAACCATCTGCGCCACAAACGGCACCATTGGGAGTCATAGTGGGGCAGGCTCAAGACTTATCCGTTGATAATCGAGACAATCTCGCGCAAATCGTCGGCAAAGTAAATGCCTTGCTGGCGCCTCGGGCTCGAAAGCCCCTTATCAATCATGTGCCCGAGCAGCGCCTTGAGGTCGTTGTAGTAACCGTCCAGGTTATACAGGATGCACGGAGCACTCAGGTGCCCCAACGACACCGCGGACATGACCTCGGCAATCTCCTCGAGCGTGCCCGTGCCGCCCGGAAATGCGATGAACGCATCACCGAGCTCGATCATCTTGTCCTTACGCTCGGCCATATCGCTCGTCACGATGAGGTCATCGATGCCGTCGTGCTGAAACTCGGCCTCTATAAAAAAGCTCGGCTCAACACCCATCACGTGTCCACCTGCCTCGAGTACGCTATCGGCGAGCGCGCCCATCAGGCCCGATTTGGACCCGCCGTATACCAGCGCGTGCCCGTTGGAGCCAATCCAGTTGCCCAGCTCTTGCACCGCAGGCAGAAATGCTGGGTCGTTACCAACGCTGGCGCCCAGGTATACCGTGATATTCATATTCAGTCCCCCTCGTCATGACGCGCAGCGCCCGTTCTAGCGCTGGCGTCGACGATACTCGCGCACACGACGCGAAAGATCGGCGAGCTCGTCGCGATCGAGCTCTTCCAAATGCTCCAGATCGTCCATAAAGCGCGCCATGGTGTCCTTTTGGCGCATCTTGATGAGCGTATTGCAGTAGTTCACCGCCACGCCCGTGAGCATGGCAATGTAGAAGATGCTGATAACGCTCAGGACAACGGTAATCGCGCGGGCGACCGGCGTTTCGGCCGGGATATCGCCAAAGCCGATGGTCGAGACCGTCTCAAAGCTAAACCAGAGACCATCGCCAAACGTAAGGGTCGTGGGCTCGGACAACCAGACGGCCGTCGAGCACAGCAGATAGAAGACGAGGAACAGCTCCGTAATGCGCACGAAGCCCGCCTGGCGCAAAACGTCAGCAAGCGTCCTGAGCTTTTTCATCGCGACCCTTTCCACGGACAACAAATCACGTTCGCTCGGTATTGTCCCACGCCTCCCCCGCAAACGGAACTAGTCGTTTAAGAACGTCCCCAATGACCACCAGCTGCCGACTGGGCAGGCTGAGCTGGTATCCTTATGCGGTAATGTCTCGATTCGTTAGGATTGCATGTGAGAGCTGCCACTGTCCTTCGTTCAGTTATATGTCGCGCCCTGGCCATTGTGCTCGCCGCGCTTGCCGTGCTGAGTTCTATCGCGCCTGTCCAGGCTTTTGCCGCTGACTCTAGCCAGCCAGTCAAGACGGTCCGCGTCGGCTGGCTCGTCAACAACGAGGGCTTCCAGGACGGCACCCCCGGCGAGCGTCTCTCGGGATGGGGTTACGAGTACCTCCAGACCCTGTCGTACTACACGCCCGGCTGGCGGTACGAATACGTCTCCGGCACCTTCACCGAGCTTATGGACATGCTCGAGGCAGGCGAAATCGACCTCATGCCCAACATCTCCTACTCCGAGGAACGCGCCCAAAAGCTGCTCTTTTCCTCGAACCCCGAGGGCACCGAGCGCTACTACATCTACGCCAAGCCCGATCGCGACGATCTGGCCAAGGGTGACCCCCAAGCGCTCCAGGGTCTCACTATCGGTTGCAACTCCGGCGTCATGCAAACCTTCGTTGGCCAGCAGTAGCTCGCCAACGAAGGCATTACCTGCACCTATAAAGAAATCGACACTGGCAGTGCCCTCTTTGACGCGCTCGCAAACAACGAGGTCGATGCCATCATCATGAACGACACGACCTCTTCGCCCAGCGCCTCCCCCATGTTCTACATTGGTTCGAGCGACTACTATTTTGCCGTCCCCAAAAGCCGCCCCGACCTGATGGACGACATCAATGCCGCCATGTCGGCAATCGCCCGCGTCAACCCACGCTATATCGACGAAGTCAAATCTAACTACTCTGCCCAAAACAGCGGTTCATCATCGCTCAACGGCCCCGAACGTTCCTGGCTCAAAGCAAATGGCAACACCATCACGCTCGGCTACATTACGGGCAAACTCCCCTACTGCAACGAAGACGAAAACGGCGAAATGGAAGGCTCGCTCGCATCGCTTGCGACGACGCTGCACGATAAATTTGGCATTACGGTCAAAACCGTCCCCTTTGATAGCTACAAGATGATGTCAAAGGCCCTGTCAAAGGGAAGCATAGACGTTGCGCTGCCGGTATACCGAGATTACTGGTTTGCCGAGCAAATAGGCGTTGTGCAGTCGGTATCGTTGGGGACCATGTCCCTCACCGCCATCCACACCGGCAGCAACCTGAACAAAGACCTCCAGAACATCGCCTGTACCAAATCATCGTTTATCAACAAAAATGCACTTGAAAGTCTGTTCCCCACAGCGACCGTAACTGAATACCAATCCGACGATGAAGTGTTCGACGCCCTCAGGAAGGGAACGGCGCACTGCATCGTCGCTCCCAGTTCACGCGTAAAAACCATTGGCGACCGTTACGATCTCGAGGACTGCGAGACGGTCGAGCTCCCTGACACCTGTGAGCTCTCGTGCTGGATTTCGCGCGGAAAGCCCGAGCTGCTGGGAATCATCAACAAGGGCATCATCAATGCCGGAGAATCGCTCTCCGCAAGCAATTTCTCCTCCACGTCGTACACGGCCCAGGAATCCAACGCGCTTCAATTCCTTTATCGCAACCGCACCGCCATTGCAGCTACCCTCATCGGTATGTTGTCGGTCGGCATCGTCCTGCTCATCTGGGCGCTCGTGCGCGCTCGAACCGAGCGCAAAAAAGCCGATGCCGCCAACGCCGCTAAGACGGCATTCCTCACGCGCATGAGCCACGACATCCGCACGCCGCTCAACGGCATCCTGGGCCTTATCGAGATCGAGGAATTGAAGGAAGGCGATATGCAAGTCGCCCGCGAGAGCCGTGCCAAGGCGCGCGTTGCTGCCAATCACCTGCTCTCGCTAATCAACGACATCCTCGAGATGGGCAAAATCGAAGACCGCAAGCTAACACTGGAACATGCGCCTTTTAACCTCAAAAAGCTCTGTGACGATACGCTGGTGCTGTGCAAGCTCCGCGCATCCGATAACGGCATCACAATGCAGGACAATAGTCTGCCGTACGCCACGGGACCATACATGATCGGCAGTCCCACCCATATCCGACAGATTATGATCAACCTGTTAAACAACAGCATTAAGTACAACAAGCACGGCGGCTCCGTCACCTTTAGCTCAAAGACCAAGCCACTCGATAACGGGCGCGCGCTCTTTTGCTTTAGCGTTTCGGATACCGGCATTGGCATGGCTCCCGAGTTTTTAAAGCACATCTATGAGCCGTTTGCACAAGAAGGTGACAATGCGCGCAGCAAGTTCCAAGGAACCGGCATGGGCATGCCAATCGTCAAGTCGCTTATTGAACTGATGGGCGGTACGATTGAGATTTCGAGTGAGGTTGGCGTGGGAAGTACGTTCAACGTCCAGATTCCGCTCGATATCGACAAGAACCCTCAGACGCGGGCAGATACGGTCGAGAGGGCGCTCGACTGCTCGCTCGCCGACATGAACGTACTGCTCGCCGAAGACAACGAATTGAATGCCGAGATTGCCCAGGCGCTGCTCGAAAGCGAAGGCATTGTCGTAACTCGCGCCGCCGATGGCAACGAAGCGGTCGACCTATACGTTGGCCGTCCCGCCGGCAGCTTCGATGCGATTCTGATGGACATCATGATGCCGGGCATGGACGGCTACGAGGCAACCCGCGCGATTCGCCTGAGCGAGAAGGTCGATGCAGCCGACATCCCCATCATCGCGCTCACCGCCAACGCCTTCGCCGAGGACGCCAAAGCGGCACACGACGCCGGCATGAACGCCCATCTGTCCAAACCGGTCGACTTTAACAAGCTCAAAAACATGCTCGCCCGCATCAAGAAATACGGAGCTGTTTCGCTATAGTTTGTGCTCAACCACCATACGCAGCAGAAAGGAAGCCAATGATGTTTAGGCCCTTACGTCGAAAGAAACGCGCCATCACTGACGAGGAAGCGCGCAAGTTGCTCGCCACCTGCAAGCGCGGCGTCTTTGCCGTCAACGGCGATGATGGCTACCCCTATGCCATTCCCGTCAACTACTTCTTTGACGCCGAGCACGACAAGATTTATTTCCATGGCGCCAAAGCCGGCCACAAGGTCGACGCACTCAAACGCGATGACAAGATCTGCTTTACCGTTTACGGTAACGAGTGGTATAAGGACAATGACTGGGCTCCCTACGTTATGAGTACCGTGGTCTTTGGCCGTTGTCGCCTAGTTGATGAGGCGCCTGCATTCATCGAGGACAAAGTCCGCCAGCTCGCGCTTAAGTACTACCCTTCTGCCGAAGAAGTCGAGGAGGAAATCGCCAAGGACATTAAGGGCGTCCAGCTCTACGAGATTACGATTGAGCATCTTTGCGGCAAGCAGATTCAAGAAAAATAAACCTCCGCAGCAGGTCTGCGCCCAATGGTTACAGATGCCTTACCACACGGGGCCTTCTAGCCGACTTGGCAGAAGGCTCCGCATGCAGTGCGCGCTTACCGTGCATTAAAAACGTAGCGGTCCAGGCGGTCGCACGCTTCCCTCACGCGCGAAAGCGGCAGCGCCAGATTCACGCGAATGTGGCAGGGCCCGTGGAACGGGCGGCCGTCCTGATACCCCACGCCCACGCGCGCCCCCTCGTCGAGCAACCACTGAATATCGCGGCCATGCTCGCGGCACCACTCGGTGCAGTCCAGAAACACCATGTACGTGCCCTGCGGACGCGAATAGGACACGCCCCCAAAATGCTCGTCCACGTAATCGCAGAAGTACTCGATATTGCCGGCAAGCACCTGGTTGAGCTCGTCCACCCACTCGTAGCCTTGCGGCTGGTAGGCACCGATAAGCGCATGCATGGAGAGGACATTCATCTCGTTGTAGTGGGTCTTGTTAGACACAGCGCATATGCGGTCGCGCAGCGTCTCGTTGTAGATAATGTGGTAGCTGCCGACCAAGCCCGCCAGGTTGAACGTCTTGCTGGGCGCGTAGAGGGCAACCGTACGCATGCGGGCATCCTCGCTCACCGACTGCGTCGGGATATGCTTGTGCCCCGGCAGGATGATATCGGACCAAATCTCGTCCGAGATCACCACGCAATCGTGCTGGCGATAGATGTCCATGGCGCGCTCGATCTCGTCGCGCTCCCATACGCGGCCGCAGGGATTGTGCGGCGAGCAGAACACCGCGGCATGGATGTGGTTTTGGGCGAGCTTGTGCTCCATGTCCTCAAAGTCCATACGCCACACGCCTTGATCGTCGAGCTTAAGCGGGCTGTGGACAATACGATAGCCCGCGGCTTCGATGGATTTGGTAAAGCCGATGTAGGTGGGGCTATGGACCAGCACCGCATCGCCCGGCTGGACATACGCGCGCAACGTCGACACGACACCGCCCAGCACGCCGTTTTCGTAGCCGATATGCTCCGGTGCCAAGCCCTCAACGCCATTGCGGCGCCTCTGCCATTCGATGATGCGATCGAAATACTCGGGACGCGGATTGAAGTAGCCAAACATGGGGTGCTGAGCGCGCTTGATGATGTACTCCTGGACCGTGGGCACCGTGGCAAAATTCATGTCGGCCACCCACATGGGGATGCGGTCGAAGCCCTCGTCGGGTGCGTTCGGAGCCATGCCGGGGATCTCGCCCCAAGAGTCAACGGCGATGGAGTCCATGCCGTGGCGGTCGATGATTGAAGTGAAGTCATATTTCATGCTGGACTCCCGTGCAGAGCGGAATGATTCGGTAGGCGTTATTGTCCACCAGCGTGGGCGGTTTTGGCGCGGGGTTTGGCGCTTAATTTGACGGGTGCGGACGAATGGCCAGTTAGTCTCGCGCGTCGTTGACGGCGACTACGGTTAGCTGGGTTTCATCGACCGTAAACGATATGTCGAGCCCGGCGTAGGCCAAGTGGTAAACGCGGTTTGGCTCGTGCTTGCTGCCCGCACGGCGCGGATCTTGGCGAAGAACCTCGACCAGACCGGGGAGCTTTGCGGGCGGGACCATATCCTGCAGCGCCTGCGGGAACTCGACGTCGAGCTCTTGCCACGGAGCGTCCTCAATCCAGCCGCCGGTCGCATCCGGGTGACAGTCGGCAAATGGAATGTAGGGCTTAATGTCGTAGATGGGTGTGCCGTCACGCAGGTCGGCCCCCAGCACATGAATGATGGGGCCATTGTCGGTGAGCTCGACGCGATCGAGCTTGACGCAGGTAAGCCCAATGGGATTAGGGCGAAACGGACTGCGCGTGGCAAACACGCCCACGCGCTCGGCTCCACCCAGACGCGGCGGGCGCACGGTTTTCGACCACTTGGCATTGGTGCCGGACCTGTCCTGCGACTTGGCATCGGTAGCTATGTCCTTAGCCGTACCGCCGGGCGTTCCGTTTTCAAAGCGCCACAGCAGCCACAGGTGAGAGAAGAAGTCCAGACCCTCAACCGCTGCATTGGAGGCAAATTCCGGCTCAAAAACGATGCGTCCCTGCAGATGAGGCGCCAAAAAGCTGTTGCGCGGAATGCCGAACTTCTGCGGCAGGTCGGTATGTATGCGTGCGATAGGTTCCATGCCGGTCATTGTACGGCATGGAGGCGTGGGGCGCAGCGCGCAATTCTTCGCCGCGGTCCCCCGTCGTGCAACCAACGGTTGCTTGGAAGGGCGCCTGCCGCCGCGTATG
>CABUUK010000019.1 GCA_902494765.1 uncultured Collinsella sp. | reverse complement strand
CCGAGCCGCTAAAGAACGGCAGGCCCGCACCGGGACGACCAGCACCGGCGCCGGCGAGCGGACGCTTCTTGTCCTGGTCCTTGGCGGTGAGTTTCTCGATAGCCTTTTTGATGGAGGCGGACGACACACCCAGGCGCATGAGGATGTCCATGGCCATGCCGTTGCCCTCTTCGACGATACCGATCAGCAAGTGCTCGGTCGACACGTAGGTCTGGTTGTTCTCGCGCGCCACGCGGAATGAACGCTCCATCACGCTAATGACGAGCGGCGTAAAGGCGAGCTTGGCCGCCTCGGTCTCCTCACTGGGCTCGGGAACCGTGGTCTGGACCTCTTTGAGAGTATCCATGATGTCATCGTAGGAGATGTCGAGCGAACGCAGCGCCTCGGCGGCAATGCCCTCATCCTCCTTGGCGAGTGCGAGCAGCAGGTGCTCGGTGCCCACCTTATTTGAGTGTAGATCGAGCGCCTCTTGCTTGGCCATGGACATGACCTTGCGCGCTCGATCGGTAAAACGGTCTAACATGCTAGTTCCTCTTAGACGAGCTAGTTTTTTCAAACGCAAAGCGCCGCCCCGCGGCAGCGCTTTGGTCTCTTTACCCATATGGAGTATATGTTAACAGCTGGAGGAATATCTATAAACCCGGCTCACATGAATGCAGGTTATGACCGCATCGCGGGACTCACCGCGCGATGCGCGACGGGCGCCCCGCAAGAGAAACCCTAGACGTCTTTCACCACGTCGGGACTCGTCGCACGCGATGCGCGATAGGCATCGGCCTCCTTGGAGACGCGTTCGAGCAGCTCGGATGTATCGACGCCCTCGACTTGCGCGACCGTTTCAACCGTCTGCATGGCGACCGCCCTCAGGTACGCGCACGCGCTGTCCCCCAGCTGCTCGAGGTCTATCTCCTCGCCGCCCTCCCGGGCAAAGCCGACCGCCATCACAAAGCCCATGATGCCCGAGACCAGAAAGCCCACCGCAAAGCTCGAATCTGCCTTGAGCTCTTCTCCGTCGGGGTGGACGATCTCTCTCACGCGGTCGATGATGATCGTATGGATGCCCTGCTCGACCTGCTCGGCGGCACCCGCCCTCATGGTGATGACGATGCGCCGCAGCAGGCAGCGGACGTCGCGCCGGTCGAACGCCGAAAGGTCGCCCTCGCTCGAAAAATGCCAGAGGGCATCGGTGATGAGCTCGTTATCCTGCAGCAGCTGGGCTATGGCGATGGCGACGAGTTCATCGAAATCGTGAAAATAGTAGTAAAACGTTCCGCGATTGCACTGGGCGGCGCGGGTCACCTCGCCAACCGACAGCTCGAAGATGCTGTTGTTCTCGATGAGCTCCCAAAACGCCTCGATGATACGGGTGCGTGCATCGGGCGCATCGGCGTCCTTACGCGGTCTCGCCATGCGCCTCACCGCACCCCTGCGCCTTGGCGTTCATGATGAGCATCTGAAGACGGTTCTCCACGTTGGCGAAGCTCACGTCGGGATCGTAGTCGAGCGGCAGGAACTGCGCCGTGGGATACTGCTCCTTGAGCGCATGGATGAGCCCGCGCCCCACGACATGGTTGGGCAGACACCCGAACGGCTGCAGGATCACGAAGTTGCGGCAGCCGCGCTTGGCGTGCTCGAGGATCTCCGCCGGAATCAGCACGCCCTCGCCCGCATCGAACGTATGGTGCAGGATCTTATCGCTCGCGCGCACGAGCTCGGGCATGCGCGTCGGCGGCTCGTAGAGCGGGCTCGCCGCGCCCAGGCGGTCGCAACGGTCGTGCGCGAGCTCGAACAGGTTGTCCGCCGTGGCGTACCAGGCCTTTTCGGGCAGCGACAGGTCGACGTGGAACTCGCGCGACTGCGCATGCTTGTAGAAATAGGTCTTGCGGATCACGTCGGTCATGCGCGCCTCGATGACCTCGAGCCCGTTGTCCTCGAGGTAGCGCTCGATCTCGTGGTTGGCGCCGAGATGGAAATTGAGCAGGTACTCGCCCACGATGAGAACGGTCGGATGCGGGTTCGAGCGGTCGTACGGAACGGCGTCCATGATCGCAAGCGCGCGTTTGAAGCCCGTCGCCTGGCCTCTCAGCCCCGAGCGCTCCATGCCCTCGATAACCTCATCGAGCGCGCGGTCGAACGCAGCGTCCGCCGCGCCCTTCTCGAGCTCATAGGGACGGATGCGCCTAAGCATGGCCTCGAGGGCATCGATCATGGGAAGACCGTAGGCGATCTGGATGCTCGGGCCAAGGCCGAGCTTGAAGCCCGGATGCGCATTGTGGGCATCGACGTCGTCGTTGGTGAGCACCGGGACATAGTCGTATCCCGCGTCGTCGAGCGCGCGGCGCAGCAGGGGCATGTAGTGCGTCAGGCGGCAGTCGCCGATATACTTGCCAGTCACCACGGCGACGTCGTGCGGGTCGTACTTACCGCTCTTGAGTGCCGCGAGCGCCTCGCCGATCACGATTTGCGCGGGGAAGCAGATGTCGTTGTGCACATAGCGTTTGCCCAGGCGGATGGCATCCTCGCGCCCGATATCAAGGGCCTCGGCGCGCACGCCCTGATTGCGCATCGCCGCGGTCATGAGCCTGCAGAACGCATGGGAGGTGTTGGGGACCAGCGCGATCTTGTCGTGCCGGTCGCGCTTGGTGTACTTGACCTTATACGGGTCGTCGAGCGGATGGACCGCGTGCACCCGGGCGCCCTCGGCACGCTCCTCCGCGCGACGACGGTTGACCGACTCGATAAACGAACGCACGCGAATGCCCATGGGACCGGCGACGTCGCTCTCATCGAGCTTGATCATCATCGGAACCTTGGAGCCCATCTCGCCCATCATGCGCGCGATCTCGTCGGTGAGATACGCATCGTGGCCGCAGCCGAAGCTGCCCATCTGCACGAGCTCGAGCTCGGGCGTCGATGCGACGATGACCGCGCACGACAGCATGCGCGCATGGTAGTTGTTCACGATGTCGATGCGGCTGTTGGAAAGATCGACGTTGCAGACCCCCGGCACCGCATCGGGCGTCAGCACGGGGATGCCGCGCTCAGAGAAGAGCTTGGGCAGCCCGTGGTTGACCAGCGGGTCGTTGTGGTACGGGCGCGAAGCGATCACCACCGCGTAGCCGCCGTCCTCGCGCACGTTCTCGAGCACCTGCCCGCCGCGCAGCTGCAGCTGGTTCTCAAACGTCTCCTGCGCGCGGTCCGCCTGCTCGGTCGCCTTGGCAACCAGGTCGGCATCGATATCGAAGGTCTCCTTGCACCACGCCTTGAGCTGGCGGTTTCGGTCGCCCTCGTCGTACCAGTGGAACAGCGGCGTATCGAACGGAACGCCGAAACGCTCCTCCGGGTTATCGGAATTGCGCATCACGTAGGGGTATCCCTTTACGACGGCGCACATCCACTCGCTGGTAGAGGCGGTGTTTTCGGTGGGCACCGTCGTGATGATGGGCATGAAGATGCGGTCGACGCCGGCGTCGACGAGATTGCGGATGTGCCCGTGGACGAGCTTGGCCGGGAAGCACACGGTGTCGGATGTGACGTGCGCCAGACCGCGCTCGTACATCGCCTTGGTGCTGCGTCCCGAGACGCGCACCTTAAAGCCGAGCGTGCTGAAGAACGTCGACCAGAACGGCATGGTGTCCCAGAACTCGAGCACACGGGGAATGCCGATCGTGACATCGCGCCCCCCGCAGACGGGAACCGTGGGGTACGACTCGAACAGCAGCTTCTCGCGGTCGACAAAGAGATTGGGGGCAGCCGCGGTCCGGTCGCGCCCCGTGCCGGGTGCCTGTGCCTCGCAAGCACCCTGCGGACGCAGCTCCTCCGCCGCGGGAACCTCGCGCACGAGCTCATCCCATGAGATGGCGCCGCCGCGCGGGCAGCGATTGCCCGTGACGTAAAGCGAGCCGTCGCCAAATGCCACGACCGCGCGCTGGCAGCGGTTGTTGCACCGACGGCAGGTAACGCCGCCGAACTCGCGATGCTCGAAGCGCTCCACGGCATCGAGCCCGATAAACGACGTGCCGGCGTCGCCCTTGCGGCATTCCTCGCGCGCGAGCAGGGCGATACCGATAGCGCCCATCAGCCCCGGGTGGGGCGCACGCGTGATGGGTTTGCCCAGATACTGCTCGAATGCGCGCAGCACCGCGTCGTTTCGGAACGTGCCGCCCTGGACGACGACTTTGTCGCCCAGACGGTTGAGATTTGAAACGCGAATGACCTTGGTGAACACGTTCTCGATAATCGAACGGCAGAGACCGGCCATGATGTCGCCCGGACCCTTACCGCGCCGCTGCTCGGAAACGACGCTGCTGTTCATGAACACCGTGCAGCGGCTGCCGAGAACGGCGGGGGCTTTGGACGAAAATGCCTCGGTCGCGATATCCTCAACGGCTATTCCGAGGTTTTTGGCAAAACCCTCGAGGAACGAGCCGCAGCCCGCAGAGCACGCCTCGTTGACGACGATATCGGTCAGCACGCCGTGGTTGAGCCAGATGGCCTTCATATCCTGTCCGCCGATGTCGAGCACGAAGGTCGCATCGGGAACGCATGCGCACGCGGCGCGGGCGTGCGCGACCGTCTCGACCGTATGGTAGTCGGCGTGGAACGCGCGCGCGAAAAGCTCCTCGCCGTATCCCGTGGTGCCCACGGCATCGATCGCAAGCGTGACTCCCGCTGTCTCCCAGCGGTTCTTCAAGCTGACAAGACCCTGTTGGGCGACGTCGAGCGGTCTGCCGTTATTAGACGCGTAGAACGAATCGACAAGCTCACCCGCCTCATCGACCAGGGCGAACTTGGTCGTCGTGCTCCCCGAATCGATACCGAGCGCCACACGCACCGTCTCTCCGGGCGCATACGCATCCGGACCCTTTGCCGGCGTCTCTTTGCCATGGCGTGCCGTAAAATCCGCCTGCTCGGCAGGTGTGGCAAAAAAGGGCTGGGCAAGACGTCCCTCCCCGCTTGCGGGCGCGACCGTCTCGAGCTTATCCAGCCGGACAAAAGCGTCGGGAAGGTCGATCGGTTGGGACGATGCGAACATGTCGGTCAGCGACAGGGCGGCACCGCGCGCGACCATGATCTGCGGATCGCGCGGGACGATAACCTGATCGTCCGATAGATTCAGTTGCTCCCGGAACACGCGGACCAGTGTGGGGTTGTAGGCGAGCGTACCGCCCTCGAAGATTACCGGCGGCTCGATGTCGATACCCTGGGCCAGACCGCCGATCGTTTGGCGGGCGACCGCGTGAAGCGCCGAAAGCGCCAGGTCGGTGGCAGGAATGCCCTCGTTGAGCAGCGGCTGGATATCGGTCTTTGCGTACACGCCGCAGCGGCCCGAGACCTCGTGGACGGTCGTTCCCCGGCTTGCGAGCTGCTCGAACTCGCCCGATTCGGTGCCGACCCCCATGAGCTTTGCCATCTCGTCGATAAATGCACCGGTACCGCCTGCGCACGAGCCGTTCATGCGCATGTCGGCAACCTCGATGTCTCCCTTATCGTTGGTGCGGAAGAAGATCATCTTGGCGTCTTGGCCGCCCAGCTCGATGGCGCAGCGCGTCTGCGGATAGAACCTGCTGATCGCGAGCGCGTTGGCGACCACCTCCTGAACGTACGAGGCGCCCAGCGCGGTCGCGATATCGCGCGCACCCGAGCCGGTCACCGCAACGCGCAGCGACTCATGGGGAAAGCGCTCGGCGAGCTCGCCGAGCATGGCGCGCACGCTCGCTGTCTGACACGCCCCGTGGCGGCGATATCCCCACCACGCCTCGGTCATATCCTCGTGCATCGCGTAAACTTTGGTCGTCGTCGACCCTACGTCCAGTCCTACTAGCAACGCCATAATGCTCCGTCTCTCGCATTTTTCCCGCTAGAGATATACCACTCTACGTAATACAACAGACTGTTGTATTTAAACTCCGTATAAAAAGCGGCTGCCGAAACGCTTCAGCAGCCGCCGAATGCACCAACAGATTGTTCTGCGCGCTAGCACGTCGGGCAACGGAGCAGCACGGGCCCTCCGGTCATGCGCACCGCTCACGCCCGCGATGTCGCCGAGAGAGCTATCCACGCTTTGGGCTCCAACCAAGCAAGTCGCCCGCGCTCAGCAGATCCCTAAGCGAGCTACTCGCACTCAGGAGCCATAGCCTGCTCCAAGAGCTCGGCATGCTCCTCCTCGAAAACCGTCCCCACAGGGAAGGCGCGACGGAAGACGAAGCGGGAAATCGGACCGGCTACCAAAAGGTTCCACGGCAGCGCCATCACAAAATTATGCGGGATGTTGATCATCCAGATCGCGGGCACGGAATACAGGTTCGCAAGGATGCCGCCGGGCATGTGCGTCAGACCCTCACAGGCACCGTACAGCGACATGATGATGACCATGGGAACGACCATGCAGGAGCTGACGGCGAGCGTCATGGCAAGCGGCGAACTCTTGCCCGGCGTGACCAGGAATTTAAAGGCGAAACCCTTGGCAAGGGGGCTGGCAACAAACCAGTCGCAGCACATGGCAAAAATGTAGGCAACGGGGAAGCCGAGCCACGCGGCGGCAACAACCTCGCCGTTGATGGCCCCATGCTGCAGGGCAACGTTGTAGATGCTCATCCAGAGCACCATGCAAAAGCACATGATAAAGGTGAACAGCAGGCTCTCTCGTTTGTTGATAGGCATAAAGGGCATTGTCCTTTCTGTGTTACGCCGCGGCACCACGCAACAAAAACGGGCGGGCAAGATGGAGCTGTTGGGACTTCATCTCGCCCGCCCGTGGTACGTGCGTCTGCGACTACTTATGTGGTGGAACTACCCTAACACGAACGGCGCGCGCTTCGTAAGCGTTGAGTTTATGGAGATGCAGGGCACCAATAATCCCCCCCGACCCCATAAGTTGCGGTGGAATACGGACTGTTTTGACCCTTTAAGCAGCAATTCAGTCCCTATTTCACCGCAACTCATTGGGGGTGCAAAGTAACCTGTCCCCTTTGCACCAATTAGCTGGTGTGGCGCCAGCGAGGGTCGGTGAGCGTACGCGCCACACCCAGTCCAACGGGCAGAAACGCTACGATGAGCACTGCGCGCACAAACCAGCCGAGCATATTGACCGTGTCGAAGGTGCACATGTAATACATCGAGCGATACAGATACAAGCCCGGCACCATAATGACAATCGAAGGCACCGTGAGGGCGATGCGCGGGTAGGTGAGCTTGACTTCGGCCAAGCTTGCCAGCAGACCCGATACCAGCGCGCCGATAAACGCTGCTGCCTCGGGAGGCATTCCCGTGCTGAGGCCCAGGAAGGGAATCATCGTCGGCGCATCGACAAGGGTCAGACGCAGGGTATTGGACACGGCGCCGATCAACCCAGCTGCCGCGGCCATCTTTACCGGGCTGTTGAACATCACCGAGAAGCCGAATACGCCAACGAAGCTCATCACCACGCGCAGGAGCGTAAGGGCAAGCGGCGAAAGGCCGAGCGGGGCAAAATCATCCGGTGCCAGCCCCACACACTCGGCAACCATCCAGCCCACAAGGGTCGCCATCACAATAATCGACACGGCATACGAAAGACGCTCAATGCCGCTTCGCATATCGAGCTTAGCGATGTCGAGGCCTGCCGTAATGAGGGGAAAGCCGGGAATCACAAAGAGCATGGCGCCGATATAGCCTTCTTGGTGCGACATTGCCCCCGGTACGACCTGGCCAAGGCCGAGCAATGCCAGCAGATACGAAACGCAAGCGAGCGCAACGCCCGTCGTCAGCGCGCTAAACTGGCCAAGACCTTGCTTGAGAATATGGGAGCGGGCAAAGTTACCGACACCAGCGCCTACGAATGCGCAGGCCATCTCGATAGGGCCGCCGCCGAGCAAAAAGACGAAGGCGCCGCAAGCACAGGCTGCCGCAAGGCCCTGTTGCCAGGGAGTGTAATCGGGCTTTGAGCTCTCGACGGTCTTAAGCATCTCGTGGTATTCGTGCACGGTAAACCGGCGCCCATACGTCTCGATTTCCTTTAAGAAGCTCTCCATCATCCAAATGCGATGGGTATTGACTCCCGTTGTGGGCAGGCTGACAACCTCGTTAAAGCAGTGGCCATCTTCGATGCAGGTGCACTCAAACGACAGAAGACTCAGGTCGACGTGAATCGTGACGCCCAGTACGGCAGCAACACGATTCATGGTATCGCGCACGCGCCAGGCACCCGTTCCGCTTGCCAGCATAAGCATGCCGGTGCGGCAGATGATGGATGACTTATCGGTGAGCGGCGCATCGACGGCAAGCTCATCGCCCGCCGTCACGATCTGGCGCCAGTCAGTTTTCATATGGAGCGCGCCGGCACGAACGCCGTGGTGCATGGGGGCTCTCGAAAGCAGCGAGTCAAGGCGCGAAGGCTGTGGGGGCTCCGTTGATTCGTCCTCAACCTCATCAGTCTCTTCATCGACCAGATCAAAGGAATCAAGCGGCGCTGGCTCGCGACGGTCGATCAGCTCCTCGTCCTCATCATCAAAGTAATTGAACTGATCGAGCATGTCCTCTTCGATTGAACGCTCGCTCGCGTCGTCCATATAGACGCTCCCTTCCTACCGACTAACCCCCATCCTAGGCAGCAACGGCTAAAGGAAACATAAAAGAGACGGCTGTCATGCGAGCCATGTGCTCAACAGCCGTTGGGCAGTCGTTTAAGAACGTCCCCAATGACTACATCGATGTTCTAAGTGTCAACCAAGCCAACGCCGCAGGTAGAGGACGGACAGCGAGCGACGTCCAGGGCGAACAAGTTGGCATGAAAAAGGCAAGGCATAGACCTTCTGGTCATGCCTTACCTTTTGAATGACAAATTGTCGCCCTGGGCGGCGCGCAGCGTCAACTGGTTACGTGGGTTGGTAAACCCGCGTAACCACCTAGGTCGCGCCCTTGAAGTTGAACGTCAGATTGTCCAAATGCGGCCCGCGCAGCGTCGAGCCGTTACGCGGTTCGTAGAACCGCGTAACTAGTTAGTACATCTTTGCGCCGGCGGGGATGGAGGCGTCGAGCTGGATCAGGTTGAGGCGCTCCTCGCCCTCCTCCTCGTGGACAGCGCTGATCAGCATGCCGCAGCTGGGAATACCCATCATCTTGCGCGGAGGCAGGTTGGTAATGGCGAGCAAGGTCTTGCCGACCAGGTCCTCGGGCTCGTAATAAGCGTGAATACCGGAGAGGATGGTGCGGTCGGTACCGGTACCGTCGTCGAGCGTAAAGTTCAGCAGCTTCTTGGACTTCTTGACGGCCTCGCATGCCTTGACCTTCACAGCGCGGAAATCGCTCTTGGAGAAGGTATCAAAGTCGACGAACTCCTCGAACAGCGGCTCAACGGCGATCTTGGAGTAGTCGAGCGTGGGCTTGAGCGGCTTGACGAATGGGCTCGCGGCGTTGCCGGCCTCTGCAGCCTTGGCGGCAGCGGCACCGGACTGGAAACCCTTCTCGGGCTTCATGTGCGGGAACAGCAGGACGTCGCGGATAGAAGCCTGGTTAGTAAGCAGCATGACCACGCGGTCGATACCAATGCCAATGCCGCCCGCGGGAGGCATACCGTACTCGAGGGCGCGCACGTAGTCCTCGTCATACTCCATAGCCTCATCGTCGCCGCCGGCCTTCTCGGCCATCTGGGCAGCAAAGCGCTCAGCCTGGTCGACCGGGTCGTTGAGCTCGGAGAATGCGTTGGCGTACTCGTGGCCGGCGATGACCAGCTCAAAGCGGTGAGTCAAACGCGGGTCGTCCTCAAAACGCTTAGCGAGCGGGCTGACCTCGATGGGGTAATCGCACACGAAGGTGGGGTTGACGATGGTGTCCTCGCCCAGCTCGTCATAGATCTCGGCGATGATCTTGCCGGCGGTCCACTCGGGCTTGATCTCCAGGCCCTTCTCGCGCGCGGCGGCAGCAAGCTCCTCGACCGGCGTGTCGATGGTGACCTGCTTACCAATCACGTCAGAGACGATATCGGTCATGGAGCGACTGGCCCACTCGCCGGACAGGTCGATGGTCTGGCCCTGGTACTCAATAACCTCGGGGTTGCCGATAGCCTTGTTAGCGGCCTTAATGACACCCTGGGCGAGCGCCTTCATGCCCTCGAGATCGGAGAAGGCGCGGTAGGCCTCCATCGTGGTGAACTCGGGATTGTGGGTAAGGTCCATACCCTCGTTGCGGAAGATACGACCGATTTCGAACACGCGCTCAAAGCCGCCGACGATGCAGCGCTTGAGGTGCAGCTCGGTGGCGATACGCAGGTAGCACTCCTGATCGAGAGCGTTGAAGTGCGTGATGAACGGCTTGGCAGTAGCTCCGCCCTGGATGGTCTGCAGGATAGGAGTCTCAACCTCCATGTAGCCATCGGACTCCATAAAGCGGCGGAACGTGGAGAGGATCTGCGAGCGCTTGCGGAAGGTCTCGCGAACGTCGTCGTTAGCAATGAGGTCGACGTAACGCTGACGATAACGGGTCTCCTTGTCGGAGAGGCCGTGGAACTTCTCGGGCAGCGGGCGAACGGCCTTGGAGAGCAGGGTCGCGCTCTTGGGAGCGACGGAAAGCTGGCCGCGCTTGGTGCGCACGACCACGCCGGTCACGCCCAGGATATCGCCCAAGTCGAGGGCCTTAAGCGTGCTCCAGGCTGCCTCGTCCATGTCGTTAATACGGCAGAACAGCTGAATCTCGCCAGTCGCGTCGCGGACGACGATGAACATGATCTTGCCCTGACCGCGCTTGGCAACCACGCGGCCGCCGATCTTTACGACGTCCTCGGTGTCCTCGCCATCGGCAAGCTCGGCATACTTAGCCTCGATGTCGGCAACGTAGTCCTCGATCTCGGAGTGCTCGGGGTACGGATTCTGGCCCGCCTCGAACAGGGAGGCGCGCTTGGCCAGGCGGGTGGCGCGCTCGTCGTTGAGCGTCGATGCCTGATCGGCGGCGTTCTGGTTCTCTGCCATAAGTTAGCTCCTCAAACTAAAACGCTCCCCAGGATTCGGTCCCAGGGAGCGAAAACATACCTTTACGCGGGACCGTGGTCTAGCGTGCGATCTTGGCGATGGTGTAGATGCGGGTCTTGCCGGAAGGCGTAACGACCTCGACGGAGTCGCCCTCGCCATGACCAATGATGGCGTGGCCGACCGGAGACTCGTTGGAGATCTTGTGCTCGAGCGAGTTGGTCTCGGTGGTACCGACAAGCGTGACCTCCATGACCTCACCGTTGGGATCAATCAACGAAACGGTGGAACCGATGGAGACGGTCAGATCACCCGTGGTGGCAGCAACCTGGGCGTTGGCGAGAATAGCCTGAATCTCGGCAATGCGAGCAGCATTCTGGGCCTGCTTTTCCTTGGCGGCATCGTACTCGGAGTTCTCCGAAAGGTCGCCGAACGCGCGAGCTTCCTTGATGTCCTCGACGATCTCCTTGGCGTAATCGCCCTCACGCCAAGCGAGCTCCTCGACGAGCTTCTGGCGGCCCTCAGCGGTCAGTACGATCTGGCTTGCGTCCATACGGATATCTCCCCAACTATGATGTAACGATCAACTGTCAACAAAAACGAAAAAGACCGGCTAGCCTGCGGGCAAGCCGGTCAGGTGCTCACCCCAAAGGGATGGGACTACTCTGCGTCCGCGTCGCTGTCCTCTGCCTTCTTTTGCTTGGCAGCAGCGAGCTTGGCCTCGAGCTCTGCGATCTCCTTGTCCTCCTTGGACTCCTCGACCACAACGTCCTCGGCCTGCTTGGTTTCGCCCTTATCGTCGCCCTCCATACCCTCGCGGATATTCTTGACGGTAGAGCCGAGGGACTTACCGAGCTTCGGCAGGTTCTTAGGCCCAAAGATAATCAGGACAACAACGAGAATAATGATGAGCTCAGGAGCCCTCAGTCCAAACATGTAGACCTCCACAATACAGCGAGACAAGCTCGAATGAGTATACCGCGGGTATCGCGGTATCACAACAATAGCTAAAAAAAGGGACCGCAAGAAGCGGTCCCTCCTCATGCTCTGGTCGGGTTGACTGGATTTGAACCAGCGACCCCTGCGTCCCGAACGCAGTGCTCTACCAAACTGAGCCACAACCCGTTAGCTCGACTATAGTAACAAAGATTTCCGTCGTGTGCCAGAGAAATTTTTTACTTCTTTGGCGCTTCAATGCGAACCGTGTCGGAAACGAGCTCCGTTGCATAAGCCCACCAGCCGTTTTGTTGAGCGTCTGCCGCAAGATTGACTGCCGTGGCGGCGGTATCGCAGAGAGCAAACGAGCAGGCACCCGAACCGCACACGTTTACGGCAATGGTACCGTCCTGTGAACGAAGCCAGTCAAGCACCGTTTGAATCCGCGGCTCCATCTGCGCGGAAATGACACCCAGGTTGTTGTGGACGAGCGCGTAGGCCACCTCTGCATCTCCCGAGTGAAGGGCAGATGCGATCGCTCCGGGCTTGTCCGCAGGCGCTGGGGTCTCGTCAAAACGTCGATAGGCTTCAATTGTTGAAACGCTTGCCTCGCGCGGCTTGACCAGCACGACGGGTGTCGCGGGTAGTGCGGGGTACTCGGTTGCCAGCACGTCTCCCCCACCCACGTAAAATGCAGGGCTGGCATGCAAAAAGAAGGGAACGTCGGCGCCAATGCCGCGCGCGATGTTGTCCAGCGCGGGATCGGCACGGTCGATACCCCAACTCTCTGCCAAGGCGACAATGACCGCCGCGGCATCCGTCGAAGGACCTCCCAGGCCGGCACACAACGGGATGCGCTTCTCGATCGTGATGCAGACATTGGCTTCGCGACCATAATGCTCGGCCATAGCAGCGGCCGCACGATACGCCGTATTCTTTTGCATGGGAAAGTCGGATGCCGGAATCGTCTGGA
Source organism: uncultured Collinsella sp. (assembly GCA_902494765.1). Lineage (GTDB taxonomy): Bacteria > Actinomycetota > Coriobacteriia > Coriobacteriales > Coriobacteriaceae > Collinsella. The sequence goes on along the minus strand of CABUUK010000019.1, from coordinate 19,097 downwards.
CGGTCAGCTCCTGCGCCGGAGCGACTGTCACGATATCGGCAAGACCGACGGCTGCCATCAGGGAATCGACCTTATGGTAGCCGCGGTCGTCGCGCTCGGTATGAACCCCCAGATAGAGGTTGATCTTTGCCGGCGCGGAAAGGGTCAGGGACCAATCGGTCACCGCTAGTGCTCCTCGAGCTGATTGCCGAGCGGGGTAAAAATGTGCTCGCCGCTCTCGGGGTCGAACAGCTCGACCTGGCCGGTGAGAACATCAATATACTGGTAGGACTGACGCGACTTGCGGCCACGGCGCTCGTCGACCTCGACGATAAAGACTGCCGGATGGACGCTCTTGATGGTGCCCATGCGCTCGACGACGCGGGTGCGGCCCATGTTGGCCTTCACCTTAACGCGATCGCCCACCATATCGGTCAGCTTCTCGTGGATGTCGTCGACGTGATTGACTTCCATCTCTTCCATGAACAGGGCCTCCAGAAGGTGCAATTCAAAAAGGGGATAATACCCCTAAGATAGACAAAACTCTAATACTATAGCACCCTGCCGTGGCCATACGCAAGTAGCTAAATAAGCCCCGTCCCAAATTGACTACTTACAGATTGTCGGTGTCCAGGACGATGGTGAATGGGCCGTCGTTGACCAAGTCGACTTTCATATCGGCGCCAAAGATGCCGTGCGCCACGTGTTCGACATCTTGGCGAACGAGCGTCAGGAAGTACTCGTAGAGCTCGTTGGCGACATCGGGGGCGCCAGCATCCGTAAACGATGGACGGCGGCCGTGACGGCAATCGGCGAACAGCGTGAACTGCGACACCACGAGAACCTCGCCGTCGACATCGGCAAGTGCCAGGTTGGTCTTGCCGTTCTCGTCCTCGTTAATGCGCAAGCCCCGGAGCTTGCCCCACAGCTTATCGGCCTCGGCGCACGTGTCGTCGTGGCCAACGCCCAGTAGCACCAGATAGCCGCGCCCAATTTTGCCCACGCACTCGCCGTCGACCGTCACGCCGGCGTTGAGCACGCGCTGCACCACCGCACGCACGGCCTACTCCTCGCCCGTCAGTTTGGCGGATAGGTGCTCGAGCGCGTGGAAACGATGGCTGATGGCGTTCTTCTCGTCCGCCGTCAGCTCGGCCATGGTCTTGCCCGGCGTGTCGACCGGCAGGAACAGCGGGTCGTAGCCAAAGCCGTGATCGCCGCGGCCCTCGTGTGCGATAACGCCCTCGCAGGCACCCTCACCATAGGTGACCAAACCGTCCGTGTCGATGAGCGCGACGACGCTCATAAAGCGCGCAGTGCGGTCCTCGTCGGCCACGCCTTCCAGGTTAACGAGGAGCTTGGCATTGTTGGCGGCATCGTCGCCGTGAACGCCCGCGTAGCGCGCGCTATACACACCGGGCTCACCGTCCAGCGCGTCGACGACCAAGCCCGAATCGTCGGCAATGGCCATAAGACCCGTCTCCTCGACCGCAGCCTGCGCCTTGATGATGGCGTTCTCCAAAAACGTCGTGCCGTTTTCCTCTGGATCCTCAAAATCGCCCAGCTGGCCGAGCGCCACAAAGCGCACCTCGGGCATGACCTTGCCCAAAATGGCCTCGATCTCGGTGAGTTTATGAGCGTTTCCGGTTGCCACGACGATGGTCGCCGCCGGGTCGAGGGTGTCGATGTCGATCTTCTCAAGTGCCATAACTGGCCTCCTTGTCTCTATAGCAAGCCGCGTGAGGGGCGTTTGGGCACTTGACCTCTCCCCTCTCAGGCGATCGGACCTTTCAACGCAGCATTTCAGCAGATAAAACCTACCAAAATAAACCCGTCCCTTTTGGCAGGTTAGGCGATGGCTTGGCGCTGAAGCTCGATGAGCTCGGCGATACCCTTGTCGCCCAGGTCGAGCAGGGCGTTGAGGCGTTTGCGGTCAAAGGGCGCCTGCTCGCCGGTGCCCTGGAGCTCGATCATCTCGCCGGTGTCGGTGGCGACGAGGTTCATGTCGACCTCGGCATGGCTGTCCTCCGAATAATCGAGGTCAAGCAGAGTATTGCCGTCGACAACGCCCATGGAGATGGCAGCCACCTGGCCGATAAGCGGGATGCGTTCGATCTTGCCCGCCTCGACCCACATGGCGAGGGCGTCGTGCAGCGCCACCCAGGCGCCGGTGATGCTCGCTGTACGCGTGCCGCCATCGGCCTGAATCACATCGCAGTCGACGGTGACGGTGTACTCGCCGAGCGCCTTCATGTTGACGACGGTACGCAGGCTGCGGCCAATGAGGCGCTCGATCTCCATGGAGCGACCCTTGCGGTTGGCGTGCTCGCGCTTGCAGCGCTTGCCGGTCGACGCCGGCAGCATGGCGTATTCCGCGGTCACCCAGCCGGCCTTAGCTCCTTTTCGCCAGCCCGGCACGCCCTCCTCGATAGTGGCGGCGCACAGCACGCGCGTGTCGCCGAACTCGGCCAAACACGAGCCGTGGGCGTGCTTCATGACGCCACGGGTGAGCTTAACGGGGCGCAACTCGTTGGCGGCGCGACCGTTGGCGCGGTTGACCTGCATGTACTCCATAGAAATTTCCTTTCGACAAAAGATGTGGCGAAGGCTTGGGCGGCTGCCTTACATCTATTTCAGCTCATCGATATCGATATGTTCGATGCTCTTGAGCGGCTGACCAAAGATAAAGCTGCCCGCCACCGCAAACTCGGCAATGTTATCGGCCGTCGTGGCAAAACGATGCTGCGGCTCGGCGGCGTCGCCCGCCAGCTGCTCGCGGCGTGTGAGGATATCGGTCAGCTCGCGTGTAGTCTCCTCGGCGGAACTTACGACGCGCACCCCAGGCCCCAGCGCATGGCGGATAGGTCCCACCAACAGCGGGAAATGCGTACAGCCGAGCACCACGGTATCGATACCGTGGTCGCGTAGCGGCTCAACCGTGGCACCCACCAGCGCACGCACAGCAGGCGTATCGAAGATGTCCTCGTTCTCAAGCCACTGTTCCTGCAGATGTGCACCCGAGGCGAGCTCGTGTTCGACAACCTCGACAAAGCTCGAGGCAGGACAGCCGTATACATCGACACCGGCATCCAGGTCCTGAATGGCGCGCGTGTAGGCGCCCGAGCGAATAGTGAGGTTGGTGGCAAGCACGCCCACGCGACGCGTACGCGTGCTGTTGATTGCCGCACGGGCACCCGGCGCGATCACACCGATCACGGGAACGTCGAGCACCTGCTGGGCCAGACGCAAGGCCGCAGCGGTCGCCGTGTTGCAGGCGATGACCATAATCTTGACGTCGTGCTTCGAAAGCCAACGACCCGCCTGCAACGCAAACGAGCGCACTTCATCCTCGGTGCGGGTGCCGTAGGGGCAGCGCTTGGTGTCGCCAAAGTAGTAGACGGACTCGTGCGGCAGCGCCGTCGCAATCGCGCGCGCAACCGTCAGACCGCCCAAACCAGAATCGAACACGCCAATCGGGCGCGTGTCGCCTGCCGGATTCTCGATATCGGACATTACCTCACCAGTCTCTCTCGAAAAGACATGTCCAAGTGCGGCGGCGCCGCGCTACGAACGCGCCGCGACCAGCAGCTCTGCCGTCGCCGCCCAACCGTCGACAATTTTGCCGCGCGTAACGAAAGCGTTCTCGCAAGCAGCCAGGAACTCGGGCGCGCCGGCGCTCGTCAGGCCATTCTCGACCAGGCAGAACGTGCCCACGTGATCGGCCATGTAGAAGTCGGACTCGGAATCGCCGAGCGCGAGCGTCTCCTCGCGCTCGATCCCCAGGTGCTCGCAGAAGCGCGCGATGGCAACGCCCTTGTTGAGACCCGCGGGGTTGATGTTGAATGCGCGACCGTCCTCGACGCGATCGAGCTCGAGCGTCGTCGGCTTGGACAGGTGAGTCAGATGGCCGTTGCAAGCCCAGATCAGACCGCAGCCGGCCTCGTCCAGGATGGCCTGAACCTCATCGTCGGGCACATCGCCGCGCATGCCGACGGTGACCTCACGGTATTTGTAGCCGGTCGACATGTCGTTGTGATACTCGATCTTGTGCGGCCAGCGGGCGATGATCTTCTCGCACACGCCGGTCTGCTCGATCACCTGGTGCGGCGTGAGGCCGCAAGAGGAGTCGTAGGGCATGTCGCCGGTCAGATACTCCCAATCGTTGGCTTTGAGGTCGTACATGACCAGGCCGCCCATCTCGCCGATGTAGGAGTTGAGGCCGAGCACGCGCGCGTCCTCGTGGATCATGGTACGGTTGCGGCCCGAGGTGGGAACCACCTGAATACCAGCGCGAGCGAGCGCCACGACGGCCTCGACGAGTTTGGTCGAGGGGTTGCCGTCGTTGTCGCGTAGCACGCACGAGCCGGGTGCGAGCATCGTGGCATCCAGGTCGGTAAAGACGTACTTGACCTTGGCCAAGCGCTCGCGCATCTCGCCCGAAAGCTCAGCGACGGTCGGCAGGGTATTGTGGGACATGGTTACTCCGTTTACGTAGAAGGGTTTGGACTTGGACGGCATGTTTTGATTGAGGGAACACGCTTATGGCGACAGCGCACTCAGGGCGCCGCCGCCATCATGGTTCATTAGTCAAACTGGGTAACATCGATCAGGCGATTGGCCAACGAAAGGTCGCTCTCGATGGGCACGAACTCGTCACCCACGTGCATGAGCTCCTCGTCACCCTTTGCCAGCAGCAAAACAATGGTGGGAGCATCGGGGTTGACGTACTCCTCGCGCGCCGCCTTGAACGCCGCATGCACAGCGGCTTCGCGATCGAGGATGATCTTGTTCGGCGTATCGTCGGGAACATGTTCGGCAAGCTCGCGACAGACCTTCATCGGGTCCTCGTGAGCCGGGTCCTCATTGGCAAAAATCATCAGGTCGGAATATGGTGCGGCCTCGCGCGGAAGCTGCTCGCGGCGCTCCTGCGCCTTGCCGCCGGCAGCGCCAAACACTGCGATGACCGGGCTGGCGGGAAACGCGCGCTTGACCGACGAGAAAAGCGAACGGAACGAAAGCTGGTTGTGCGCATAGTCGACGACGCAGATCACGCGGCCGTCCTTCGACTCCACGACCTCCATACGGCCCGGCACACGCAGTTTGGAGAGGCCCTTCTTGATGGCATCGATACCGATGCCGATCTCGCGCGTAGCGGCGATAGCGACCAGCGCGTTCTCCACGTTAAAGTCTCCCGCGATACCCAGCAGGACCTTCTCCCCCGCCTCGGACTCGTCGGCACACAGGCCATGCAAGTTGAACTCGATGCTAAAGCCGACCATGCGTACGTCGCTCGCCCACAGGCTTGCCTCGGGATGCTCGACGCCAACAGTCACCAAGCGCTCGGCCGTCGACGCTGCCTCCAGCACACGGTCGACCTCTTCGGTGCCCAGATTCACCACGGCGGTCTTTGCCTGGTCAAAGATCCTGAGTTTGCTCTCAAAATAATCCTCAAACGTGGGGTGTTCGATCGGCGAGATGTGGTCGCGGCCGATGTTGAGGAAGCACGCCACGTCAAACGGCAGATTCTCGACGCGTTGGTACTTGAGCGCCTGGCTCGAAACCTCCATGACCATGGACTGGCGACCGGACGTGCGGCAGTTGGCGATATGGCGCCAGACCTCGGGGGCCTCGGGCGTAGTATTGGTGCTCTCGTAGCACTCGATGCCATCGTCGGTACTCACCGAGCCGATCATGCCGCAGGACTCGCCCGCCGCTTTGATAATCGACTGGAGCATAAAAGCGGCCGTGGTCTTTCCCTTGGTACCGGTGATACCCACGATCTTGACGTCGTGGTCGGGACGGTCGTAGACCTCCGGCGGCAACAGGGCCATGGCCGTGCGAACGCTATCAACAACCAGCATCGCAGCACCGCTCTCCTGCGCCAGCGGCTCCAGAGACTCGACCAGTGACTCCTCGCACACAAATGCGACGGCGCCCGCATCGAGCGCCATGCTCAAAAACGCGGGCTTAAAGGCAGCACCTTTGCAGAAGAACACGTCACCTGCCGAGACCGCGCGCGAATCAAACGAGCAGCCGGTCACGGCACGCTCGTCAACCTGCTCTGATGCGCGCAGCTCGCCGCACACATCGAGAAGCTTGGCAAGCGTATCGACCGTGGTCACGGTCGCGGAATCCGAATGGTGCATCTTTCACCTTTCTCAGCCATTTGGCAGGGACGGTTTTATAGTAACTGAAACGCACCCACGCAAAAACGGCTCCCGGAGGAGCCGTTACGCGCAGGCGTTCGTCAGCCGAGGCTAGGCAGCCTGAACAGCGGGCTGGTCCTCGTCGATAAAGAAGCGCTTGTACCACACCAAGAACACGAGCGGCGTATAGATCTTGCGCTGGAAATCGCCCTTGCCCGCAAAGTGCAGATCGAGCAGGTGCATGAGTTCGTCGGTATTGAAGAACTCGCTTGCCCACGGCGCGGTGAAGTACTCCTTGACATAGTCGTACCACTTTTGCTCGCGCAGCCAGTAGACAATCGGCACCGGGAAGCCCACCTTGGGACGGGTGGCCCACTCATCGGGCAGCGACTTGTTGGCAGCGTGGCGAAGTACCTGTTTGTTGCCGTTCTCGTTGATGCGGTAGCGGTCGGGAATGTGCTCGGCGAACTCCATGACTTTGCGGTCCAGGAAGGGCACGCGCAGCTCCAGTGAGTGTGCCATGCACATCTTGTCGGCCTTGAGCAGAATGTCGCCCGGGAGCCACATGTTCATGTCCAGGTACTGCTTCTTGACCAGCTCGGGCTGACCCTTCACGCGCGCATAGATGGGAGCGGCAAGCTCGAAGGCGCCATCGCCGGTGTTGTACTCGGGCTTGAGCACGCCGTCGACCTCGCGCTCCGGCCATACCAGAGCCTGTCCCAGGAACGACTTCTCAGGGATCTCGGCACCCTTGACCAGGAAGTTATGTCCCTTGAAGTACGGCATATGCAGCGCCAGGTTACCGAGCGCGCGACGGATGGGCAGCGGCACCATCTTTTTGTACTTGCGGACCGGGACCGTGTCCTCGTAGTAGGCGTAGCCGCCAAAGAGCTCGTCGGCGCCTTCGCCCGAAAGCACGACGGTGACGTCCTTGCGGGCCATCTCGGCCAAGAACCACAGCGGCACGGAAGACAGGTTGGACTGCGGCTCGTCCATGTGATACTGGATATCCTCAAGCGCACCGAAGAACTCGTCGGCGGTAATCATCTTGCGGACGTTCTCGACGCCGAGCTTATCGGAAAGCTCCTTGGCGTAGTTGGTCTCGTTGAAGTTCTTGTAGTCAAAGCCCACCGAGAAGGTCTTGTCGGGCATGAGGCAAGCGGCGATGTAGCTGGAGTCGACGCCACCGGAGAGGAACGACGCGACCTTGACGTCGGCGATGCGATGGGCCTCGACGCTCTCGTGCACGACCTCGTCCAGCTCATCGACATACTCTTCGAACGGCTTCTCGACGGCAGAGTAATCGCAATCCCAGTAGCGCTCGATGTTCATCTTGCCGGTCGGGATATCGACGGTAAAGTAGTGCGCCGGCGGCAGCTTGTAGACACCCTCGAAGAAGGTCTCCTCGGTTGCCGAATACTGCAGCGTCATGTACGGACGCAAGGCCTTTTTGTTGACCGCCTTGTGGAAGTGCGGGTAGTCCAGGAAGCTCTTGATCTCGGAGCCAAAGAGCACGCCCGGAGCGCCGTCGCCCGCATCGGCCATGGGATAGTAGTAGAGCGGCTTGATGCCAAAGATGTCGCGGGCGCCAAAAAGCTTGTTCTTCTTTTTGTCCCAGATGACGAAGGCGTACATACCGCGCAGGCGATCGAGGACGGCCTCGCCCCACTCCTCGTAGCCGTGCAGGAGGCTCTCGGTGTCGGCGCCGCAATGGAACTTGTAGCCCTTGGCTTCGAGCTCGGAACGGAGTTCTTGGAAGTTGTAGATCTCACCGTTGAAGACAATGACGACGCTGCCGTCCTCATTGGCCATGGGCTGAGCGCCGGCCTCGGTCAGGTCGAGGATCGACAAGCGGCGGAAGCCGAGGGCAACGCGGCCGTCGATAAACTGACCGCCCATGTCGGGACCGCGATGGACGATGCGGTCCATCATCTTGGTGAGCACCTCGGATTGGTTATCCGTCCCACCGACAAAACCGACAAAACCGCACATATACTATCCCCTCTGCTGTTGCTGGGCATCAAATCGAATCAGTAGCTTTTGAGTATACCCGAGGGCGTAAAGAGGGGCGGAATGTTCAGGCAATCTCAACTGAATCAGCTCCGCTGTGACACGCGCGAGTTACCTTTAATGGATATGAGGTGAATGAGGCGATTGTTTTGCTATACTCTCTCCGCACGGGCGATTGGCGCAACGGTTAGCGCAGGTGCTTTACACGCACAAGGCTGGGGGTTCGAATCCCTCATCGCCCACCACTGAATTGGAAACGGTCCTCGCAAGGGGACCGTTTTGTTTGCGCCCATTTCATGGGATTCGAACCCGCCAGGGTGCGGAGCTGAGGAAACGCGAAGCGTTTTCCAGCGCAGCACGCGAGGAGCGGAGCGACGAAGCGGATGCGGGCGGCGCCAGCCGCACGCGACATCCCTCATCGCCCACCATTGAATTGGAAACGGTCCTCGAAAGGGGACCGTTTTTGTTTGGGCCCATTTCATGGGATTCGAACCCGCAAGGGTGCGGAGCTGAGGAAACGCGAAGCGTTTTCCAGCGCAGCACGCGAGGAGCGGAGCGACGAAGCGGGGCGCGGGCGGCGCCAGCCGCACGCGGACATCCCTCATCGCCCACCACTGAATTGTTAGGCCTCCGGCGATGGAGGCCTTTCCTTTTTCAGGCCCAGCGCATGGGATTCGAACCCGCCAGCACGTCTGTCACAAAGGCCGTGGTCAAAAAATGGCAAAAATGAGTACTGCTACTTTGTTTGCAACATATAAATAGACAGTATTTGCTTAAGTTACGCAACATATGTCCATTATAAGGGCTAACAGTTGAATCAAAATCGTGCTTTCATCGCCATTTCGACTTGCTATCTGGCCTTATTAGTCCAAAATTGCTGCTACCAAATCGGTAACAGTACTCATATTTGATGTTTTTTGACCAGCAGGTCTCCCTGCCTTAGCAAATCTAAGGCAAAACGGGCTCCAGACCGCTGAATCATGCCGCGTAGGGCACTTCCGCAGTCCGGAACCCGGTCCAAATTGAGTTATTGCGCCGCGTTAGCCCAAGACACCCGACAGAATCTCGATCAGGCTGTCCACGTCGGCTTCCTCGCAGACGAGCGGCGGCAAGAAACGCAGCGTATGCGCACCCGTAGCGTTGATCACGGCACCGGCGGTCAGCGCGCGGGCAACAACATCATGCGCGTCGCCCGCGGCATCATCCAAATCACAGCCGAGCATCAAGCCGCGGCCACGTACCTCGGTCACGTGCGGCAGCTTGGCGAGCTTTGCCTCCATATAGGCACCCACCTTGGCAGCATGATCGGCATAATCGCCGCGCACGAGCGCGGAGAGCGTCGCGGCACACGCCGTGATGGCCAGGCAGCTACCACCAAAGGTCGAGCCGTGGTCGCCCGGCTTAAACACGTCGGCAATCTCCTTCTTTGCCACCACGGCACCCATGGGCACGCCGTCGGCAATGCCCTTGGCAAGGCTCATGATGTCGGGCTCCACGCCATAGGTTTGGAATGCAAACGGCTTGCCGGAGCGGAAGATGCCGCACTGGACCTCGTCGGCGATAAGCACGGCGCCCACTTCGTGTGCCAGGTCGCGCGCTGCCGTCATAAACTCCTCGGTCATGGGGTGCACGCCACTCTCACCCTGGATCGGCTCGAGCATCACGGCACAAATTTCGCTCCCCAGCTGCTTAAAGATCGCACGCAGCTCGTCAACATCGTTGGGCGTGCAGGCCACAAAGCCACCCGGCAGCGGGCGGAAGCTGTCCTGCAGCCAATCCTGCATGGTGGCGGCAATGGTCTCGAGCGTACGGCCGTGGAAGCCGCCGCGCATGCACACGATAGTGTTGCCGCCATTACCGGCACGCTTGGCGTACAGGCGCGCAAGCTTCATCGAGCCCTCGTTGGCCTCGGCGCCAGAGTTGGCAAAGAAGGTCTCCCACACCTGCTCGTCCGCAGCCGGGGCACCAAGAGCAGCTGCCGTGGTCTCATCGCCGGCGGCAATGGCATCGGCAAGCACGCGCGCACCATCTACGTCGTCGTTAGCAAGCTTGGACAGCAGCGCCGCGACCTGTCCGCGCTGCTCGATGTAGAAATAGTTGGAGACATGCATGAGCTTTTTGGTCTGTGCCTCGAGCGCCGAGAGCACAGCCGGGTCGCCATGACCTAGGCTGCACACGCCGATGCCGGCAAGAAAGTCGAGGTACTCACGGCCATCGTCGCCGGTGAGCTTCATGCCGTGACCCTCGACAAACTCGACCGGAGAGCGGCCAAAGGTATGCATAACGTAATGGGATTCAAGCGATTGCTGAGCTACAAGTGACATGAGATGCCTTTCGTTGGGCGCCAGACGGCGCGGGGCTATGGGTGCAGGAATGGGGCGGCTGAGGGTCAGCTAGACCGTCTGAAGCTTCTCGACCTCGTCAAGGTTCTCGGTCAGACGCGCAGCAAACGTCGAAAGCGGATGCGGATGCGTATCGAACTCGTAAGCCGTCTCGGTGGAATGGATCACGGTGCCGACGCCGGCATCGGTCAGCAGCTCCAGGAGCAGCGAATGCGGCGTAGTACCGTTAATGATGTGGGCACGAAATACGCCGCCGGTAAGCGCATCGACGGCCGCACGCAGCTTGGGAATCATGCCCTTATCGACCTCGCCGCCGTAGAGCATTTCGTTAACCTCGTCGAGCGTTAGGTTGGAGATAAGCGAGTCCTTGTCGCTAAAGTCCTTGTACAGGCCATCGACATCGGTCAAAAAGATCGCCTTATGCGCGTGGAGCGCCGCGGCAACGGCACCGGCGGCGGTGTCGGCGTTGATGTTGAAGAAACCGCCGTCCTCCCCCGCCGCGACGGTAGCGATGACGGGGATGTACTCGCTATCGAGTAAGCGCTCGATATAGTCGGTGTTGACGTGCGTCACTTTGCCCACGCGACCGAGCTCGGGGTCGAGCGGCTCGGCGATGAGCGTGCCGGCATCACTGCCCGACACGCCCACGGCCAGGTTGCCGTGGTGGTTGAGCGCCGCGACCAGCTCCTGATTGACCTTGCCGCCCAGTACCTCGCGCACGATGTCCATGGTGGCAGGCGTAGTCACGCGCTGGCCGTTCTTAAACTCGACGGGGATGTCGTAGTGGCTGAGCGCCTCGTTGATAGCCTTGCCGCCGCCATGCACGATGACGGGGCGCATACCGATGATCTTGAGCAAAACGATGTCGCTCATCACGTCGCGGCGCAGCTGCTCATCAACCATGGCGGCTCCGCCATATTTGATAACAACCGTCTTGCCGGTCAGGTTCTTAATCCACGGCAGTGCTTCGAACAGCAGCTGCGCGGTTGCTTCGTTGGATTCGCTCGAACGACAATCGCGTGCGAATTTCATAATCTGCCTCGCCTTTCGTATCGTTATCGCGCCGTGCTCCGCTGTCCGCAATCGCGGCAAGATGCGCAGCGTGCCTGGAATCTAGGAACGGTAGTCACCGTTAATGGAGATGTACTCGTGCGTGAGGTCGCAGGTCCACACGGTCGTTGCCGCGTCGCCTGCGCCCAGGTCGGCCGAGATCACGATCTCGGGCGCCTCGAAACGTCGTAGAGCCTCGTCCTCGTCAAAGGGAACAGTCAGACCATCGCGACAGACAGGCATGCCCATCATGTCGATGGAAACGTCTTCCTGATTAAACTTCACGCCGCACTTGCCGAGTGCCATGGCGACGCGGCCCCAGTTGCAGTCGTGGCCGGCGATGCAGGTCTTAACGAGCGGCGAGTTGGCAACGGCGCGAGCGACGATATCGGCCTCCTCGTCGTTCACGGCGCCGGTAACGTTGACCGTAACAAGCTTGGATGCGCCCTCGCCATCGGCGGCGATATTGCGCGCCAGGCTCTCGCACACCTCGTGCACGGCAAATGCCAACTCGTCGAAGGCATCGGAGCCCTCGACGATAGGCTCGGCATCTGCGGCAGCGGCGCCGGAGGCAAGCATGATGCAGGTGTCGTTGGTCGAGGTGTCGGAATCGACCGTTACCTTGTTAAAGGTCTGCTTGACGGTCGAGAGCAGCAGGGCATGAAGTGCCGCAGGCTCGACGGGGGCATCGGTAGTAATGACCGCGATCATGGTGGCCATATTGGGCATGATCATGCCCGAGCCCTTGCACATTCCGCCTACCGTATAGACATTGCCCGCATGACCCGCAGCCTCGCTGACATAGGACACGGCGTACTCCTTGGAGTGCGTGTCAGTCGTCATGATGGCGCGAGCGGCATCGGCGCCACCGTGGGCGGAGAGCGCCTCGTAGGCAGCAGGAATGGCGGTCTCAAACGTGTCGATCGGCAGAATCTGGCCAATCACGCCCGTGGAGGCAACCAGAATCTGCCGGGGCTCGCAGCCGATGACCTGCGATGCGATGCTGCACGTCTCGCGCGCGCATGCAAGGCCGGTCTCACCCGTGGCGGCGTTGGCATTGCCAGAGTTGACCGAAACGCCGGCGATGATACCGTAACCCTTGTCGGCACCGCCCAGGTTGGCACGGCTCACTTGCACGGGCGCCGCGCAAAAGCGATTGGTAGTAAACACGCCGGCACCGGGACAGGGTTTATCGGGCACGACGAGCGCGTAATCCAGACGCTCGGGGTTCTTGCGGAACCCAGCGTGGATGCCCGCAGCTTTAAAACCAGCCGCAGCCGTAACGCCACCCTCGACGGCGCGAATCTTGATATCAAACAGCTCGGTATTCATCGTCTTTATGACTCCTTATGTCAAACAAAAAACGGACATCGGTTGGTGCGCCATGCCAGTCGTGATCATGAGACCAGCTTAAGAGTGGCGCCCCACTCGATGCCCGACTACCAAATCGTTAACAATCGAATGTGCTACACCGGGCACGCCACTGTGGGCAAGCCTCGTCGCTCGTCAAAGCCAAAGACGATATTGGCGCACTGGACCGCTTGGCCCGCAGCGCCCTTGCACAGATTGTCGATGGCGCCCGTCGCCACCAGCACGCCCGCGCGTTTGTTGAACGCAAGGCCAATCTGGGCGGCGTTGGTGCCGACGACCGAAGCCGTCTTGGGCTGCTGGCCGGCATCGAGCACGCGCACAAAGGTGCGTCCAGCGTAGAACTGCTTGTAATAGTCGACGACATCCTCAAGAGCCAGGGAGTCGATGGCCTGCGGCGTGAGCGGCAGCGTCACCGTGGAGAGCAGGCCGCGCTTGAGCGGTGCCAGATGCGGGGTGAAGACGACGCGATCGGTCAGGCCAAGGATTTGCTCAATCTCGGGCGTGTGGCGATGCTTGTCCACGCCGTAGGCCTCCAAGTTCTCGTCAGCGCTGCAAAAATGCGTACGAGCATTGCAGGACTTGCCGGCACCCGTCACACCGCTGATGGCATCAACGATCACGGGGCCGCTCTGGGCAACCCAGCCAGCGCGCACGGCGGGCGCGGCGGCAAGGCTCGTTGCGGTGGGATAGCAACCGGCGCAGGCGACCAGCACGGGTTTGCCGTCGGCATGGTCGGATGCGGCGGTCTCCAAGTCCCGGCAGAATAGCTCGGGCAGGCCAAAGGCACGGGTCTTGAGCAGCTCGGGGCTCGTATGCTCGGCGGCATACCACGTCTCAAAGACGGACGCGTCGTTCAGGCGGTAGTCGGCCGAAAGATCAAAGCAGGAGACGCCCGATGCAAGCAGCGCGGGCACCTGTGCCATGGCAGCCGTGTGCGGCACGGCAAGAAAAACCGCATCGCAGCTCTTAAGCTCGGGGGCGTCATGCGTGGTGAAAACCAGATCGCTCACGCCAGCAAAGCTCGGATACACCGCGGACAGCGGCTGGCCGGCATCGGCGTTGGACGTAATGGCAACAAGTTCAAACTCGGGATGGCCGAGCACGAGGCGAATGAGCTCGGCTCCGGCATATCCAGCCGCGCCGACGATTCCAACCTTTAAAGACATATCAGACTCCTTGTCTGCGATTTATGCACCGATGCGCATTTCGCAGCGGTCGTTATGAAGTGGGTTGAAACTTTAGCACCAAAAGATGCATGAACACGTAAATGGCTTGCATATTCATGCATTGAAACATTCCCGACACATTCGCTTGAAGGAATTGACAAATGGAGCGGGCCCCGTATTGACCGGCGCTCCTAACGGCGTCGGGCAATACGGGGCCCGCCCATGCGAAAACCAAGTTGTTAGGATGAGCCAGCTGGCTAGAGCTCGACCGGCACCCATTCGTCGTGATTGCAGATAAAAGCCTCGGGATCCTCGACGCTAAAGAAGACGAGCGTGGGGTCGTTAGGCCCCTCATAGTGCTCGCCCAGGCGCTCTAGATGCTTCCACCCGGCTTCGCGCATTTCGTCTAAAGCCCGGTCATCCAAGCCGGCACGCCCGCGCAAGATGAGCCAGCCATGGCCCGGCCACCAACTCGTGGCCTCAAAGCGCTGATTTTGCAGCAGCTCCTGCCACACATCCTTGGTGCGCGCCGTTACAAACCACAGTTTGCCGTCCTGAATCTGTGCAAACGAGAACGGACGCACATGTGGCTGTCCGTCCACGCTCGTCGCCAAATACCATGCCGGCACCGACGTCAGATACTCCAAAACCGTATTCAATCCGTCCACGTTTCCTCCTGTACTAGCTAGTTTGGGAACCTGGTTTGTGCGAGCTAGAGCTCCAGGCGCTCCTCGCTGCCGTCGATATCACAGAAGCGCGCGACAATATTGCGGACCGAAAAGAAAGCAAGGCGGCCGTCGTTGGCACTCTCGTGTTCCTCGCCAATGCCCACCATGTGCTTAAAACCCGCTTGACGCACCTTGTCGCTCGCAACTGCGTCGTCCTCAAGTGCGGCTTCGCCGGTCAATACGATCCAACATTCCCCCGGCTTCCAGCCCGAGAGCTCAAACTTGGGATTCGCACTCAGCTCCGCCCACACATCCTTGTCGCGCGATGTGCAAAACCACAGCTTACCGTCATCGACCATGGCAAACGAAAACGGCCTCACGCGAGGCTGATGCCCGTCGCTTGCATCGGTCGTGGCCAGATACCACGCCGGAATGCGCCTGAGATACGAACAGGCGCGCTCAAGCTGAGCTGTGCGGTCGTTGTCGGTCATAGGGACCCCTTTCCTGCGCTCGAATCGCGCCTAAACAAGTTGAAGGTTGATGACGATGACGCAGATGAGCAGCAACGCCGTCACCACCGCCGCCAATGCATCGCCGCGGCCAAACGTAAGTGCATGCAGACGCGTGCGTCCCTGTTCGCCGTGATAGCAACGCGCATCCATGGCGGCCGAAAGCGTTTCGGCATGACGGAACACGCCCGTGAACAGCGGAATGGCCACACTGCCGAGCATACGCACGCCGCCGAGCGGACCACCCGTCACGCGCGCGCCGCGACTTGCCTGCGCGTCCGCCGTCTGCTTCATCTCGGTGGCAAACTGCGGCATAAAGCGCAGCGCGATGCCCATGATCATGCCGAGCTCGTGTGCCGGAAGCCCCATGCGCGCAAGCGGCGCGAGCAAATGCTCAAAGCCTGCCGTGAGATCGAGCGTGGGCGTGGTGAGCGTAATAGCGCTCATGCCGGCCATCATCAGGGTCAGACGGCACGCCATAAACCCGGCGGAATGCAGCGAGCCCTCGCTAATCTGCAGAAAGCCGAGCTGCCACAGGATGCGCCCGCTCTGGTCGGTAAATAGGTTGAGCACCGCGACCACCACGACGATCGCCAGCAGCGGCGCCATCGATGACAGGACGCGGCGAAGCGGCACCCGGGACACGGTATAGATCAGCACAACGAAAATTGCGACCGGGACCAGTCCGCGGAAGCCACTGACCGTGAGCGTCGTGATCAGAAACACAAAGCCCAAGAGCAACTTGGTTCGCGGGTCCAAGCGGTGGATTGCACTATCGCCGGGATAGTAACTGCCAAACGAAAACGCCTCCATCAGCAGCCCTCCTCTCGCGCGACCGTCTTGGATTTAGCAATGTCCGCGACGTTAGAAGGACCGTCCGAGCGACCGATCAGCAAATCTACCAACTCGTCGGCCAACGACTCAACCGTATAGAGCCCGCCGCGACGCAGCGGCACGCCCGCTTCCGCGAGCGCCAACGCCATGCGCTGAGCAGCAGGTACGCCCAAGCCGATCGACTTGAGCTCATCGGCATGCGCAAACACCTGCACGGGGGTTCCCTCGGCAAACACTGCACCTTCGTTCATTACGACGATGCGGTCGCAGCAATTGGCCAGGTCATCCATACTATGCGAAACCATGACAACGGTCAGGCCATCGCGGTGAAGTCGATCGATAAGCTCAAGGAAATCCCTGCACGCAGCCGGATCGAGCCCCGCCATGGGCTCATCGAGCACCAAGACTTCGGGCTCCATGGCGAGCACGCCGGCGAATGCCACACGTCGTTGCTGACCGCCCGAAAGCTCAAAGGGACTCTTGCCGCCGACCGTGGAAAGGTCGAGGCCCACGCGTGAGAGCGATGACTCGACACGACGGTCGACTTCATCTTGCGGCAAGCCAAGGTTATGCGGACCAAACGCCACGTCCTGCGCCACGGTTTCGGCAAACAGCTGACGCTCAGGATATTGAAACACCACGCCGACCTTGGCCTTAACCGCGGCGGCGTCTTTCTTGTTTGACAGATCAAGCCCCAGCGCGCGAACGGATCCCTCCTGGGGGCGAATCAAACCGTTGAGATGCTGGACCAGCGTCGACTTACCCGAACCGGTATGACCTGCCAAGCCCAGGAATTCGCCGCGACGCACCGTCAGCGATACATCGCGCAGCGCCCACGGGCTGCTGGGGTCGTTTCCCCAGAGAGCCTGTTTGTTCGATGAACCCTCGGCGGCCGAGCGCTTGTGCCAACGGCGACGCTCGCGGGCGCTCAGCGAATAACTGTACGAAACATGGGATAGCTCTATGACGGGCTCCGACGCGTTGCCCTCGTTGTCTACCGGAACAGTGCCGTCAGCGATTTCCAACTGGGATGCGGAAGACTGCCCCACGGTGCCTGCCCCACTTCGCTCGGCATAAGTCTCCACAACCTCGGCAACCATATCCGCCTCACGCACCTGCGCGCAAACGGGTACGCCCTTCTCACGAAGTGCCCTACCTAGACAGCACGACGCCGGCATATCCAAGTTGAGCTGCGCAAGTTCGTCCGCCCGCGTCAAGATTTCCTCGGGCGTACCGAGCATGGCAACGCGCCCCGCCCGAAACACCGCGACACGATCGGCCTCGGCAGCCTCTTCCATAAAGTGCGTAATCATCACGATGGTCATGCCACGATCGTGGAGCGCACGGCAAGCCTTCATGAGGCCCTTGCGTCCACGCGGATCGAGCATCGAGGAAGCCTCGTCCAATATGAGCACGCGCGGTTCCATGGCGAGCACGCCGGCAAGCGCCACGCGCTGCTTTTGGCCGCCCGAAAGCGCGTGGGTCTCGTGGCGCTCAAAGCCCACCAGGCCCACGCCCTTCAGTGCCTCGCGTACGCGCTGCGCAATTTGCGCCGATGGCACGCCAAGGTTTTCAGGACCAAACGCAACGTCATCTTCGACAAGCGTTGCTACCAGCTGATCATCGGGATTCTGGAATACCATGCCCGCGGTCGAACGAATGTCGTAGACCAGCTCGGGGTCGGACGCATCCATGCCGTTGACGCGTACCGTGCCCGCATCGGGCTGCAACAGTGCATTCAGATGCTTGGCAAACGTCGACTTGCCCGACCCATTGCCACCGAGGATGCAGAAAAACTCGCCATCCTCGATGTTCAGATCGACGCCGTCGAGTGCCGGTGCGGCACCGTCATAGCTAAAGGAAACGCCCCGACACTCAATCATGCGCGGCCTTTGACCTGGTCCTTTTTAGGCGTGATGAGGTTGGAGACCGCCTTGTACACCACAAGCGTCAACACCGAGTTAAGCACGGTCTTGATAAGGTTGAACGGCAGCACGGCAGGAATCATGAGCGGGGCGATCACATCGACCGAGCCATACCAGAACCATACGCCAATGGTAAGATTTGCGACCATAGACAACGCCGTAGCGGCAATAACGCCGAGCACCAGGCCAATCACGGCACCCTTATAGGTATGCATCTTCTGGTAGACGATAGCCGCGGGCAGAATGTAGCCCAGCGTGGCAACCAGATTCATAAGCGCGCCGACCCAGTCACCCGTAGTGAGCGCATGGATAACGATCGCCATGGCTGCAACAGCGGTACCAGCACCGGGGCCATACGCAAATCCGCACACCATCGCCGGCACCAGCGACGGGTCGTAGGTCAAAAACGGCGCCGAAGGAAGGATGGGCAGCTGCACGTACATAAACAGGGCGCCCAAGGCGCACATCAACGCCATGGTAACGAGCTGTTTGGTGCTCCACCTATTCGTGTTCTCAAAATGGATATGCTGCGACTGTTCAGACATAAGATCACCTGCCTCTTTCATCCGGACTCTAACCGTTGGTACTGGGGTCTCACCAGTTCAGCCGGCATGCGAACCAACACACGCACGGGTCGCGGACTCATCGGCTCGGTCGCAGACGCCTCGTCTGCGCCACGGCACCCCTTTGGCACCGCCCGATTTACCGCCAGTGGGGAATTCCACCCCGCCCTGAAACAGCAATTGCAAGTGTAGCACGGGCAGGTATTCGCGCAAGTATGCCAAGGATAATTTGTGGTGGGGATCAGTTGCCGTAACAACCACGTTCCCCACCCATCCCAAAGTAACGCGCCTTTCGCGCAAAGCGCGAAACAGCGAAAGGAACACGTATCCCTATCAACCACGTCCTTCTCCGCCCGCCGACCTCAAGGCCGTAAACGCAGGGAATCCGGGGGCGGGACGGGGGTTTCTCTCCGGAACATTCCGCACTGATATTTTCTGTATTGAAGACGTCGATGATGCACCCGTATACCATTGACGTCGACACCATCAGATGCGGACCGCGCGGTGACCCCACATTCCGCTGGCGCCCATGGGGCT
>CABUUK010000018.1 GCA_902494765.1 uncultured Collinsella sp. | reverse complement strand
TCGCGGCGCCGGCGAGATCTTGCTGACCAGTATGGATCGCGACGGCACCAAGGCCGGCTTTGACCTGGCACTCACCCGTGCCGTGGCGCGCGCGGTGCCGATTCCCGTTATTGCGAGCGGCGGCGTGGGTGCGCTCGAGCATTTTGCCGAGGGCGTGATCGAGGGCGAGGCCGATGCCGTGCTGGCGGCGAGCGTCTTTCACTTTGGAACCTTCAGCATTCGCCAGGTGAAGGAGTATATGGCGTCGCAGGGCATTCCTGTGAGGTTGGACTTCTAGCGCTGTGGCTTGCCCAGGCACCCGACCTTCCGGCTCCAACCCTCCTCGCGTACTTAAGTACGCGTCGTCGGGCTTGTCGCTCGGAATCTCGGGCACCTGGACAACCCTCGCCGACCTGCGAAGTTTGAATTTGGGGAGAGAAATGGAAGAGATAACCGATCCTTCAAAGCTTACGTACGACGCTCGCGGGCTGATTCCTTGTGTGGTTCAGCAGTATGACACCGGTGAGGTGCTTATGGTTGCTTGGATGAATGAGGAATCGGTGGGGCTGACGCTCAAGACCGGGACCACGTGGTTTTGGAGCCGCAGCCGCCAGGAGCTCTGGAACAAGGGCGCGACGAGCGGCAACATGCAGGAGGTCAAGGAACTCTGGGCCGACTGCGATAGCGATACGCTGCTGGTCAAGGTCGACTCGCCGGGTCCTGCCTGCCATACCGGCAACCGTACCTGCTTCTTTAAGAAACTCGCGTAGGACGGGCGCTCGACTAGGCGCTTGGCCAACCAGAAAGGATTGAACTATGGGTGTGCGCACCGCAAACGTTCAGGATGGAAATATCGGTGAGACGCTGACGGGGCTCGCCGAGGTGATTCACGGCCGTCGCGACGCATCGCCGCAGGAGAGCTACACCGCTCGTCTGTTGACCGACGTCGAGGACGAGCTGCTCAAGAAGCTTGCCGAGGAGGCGAGCGAGGTGATCATGGCCTGCAAGGATAACGATCACGATCACATCCGCTACGAGGCCGGCGACCTGGTCTACCACCTGCTCGTGACGCTCGAGCGCTACGGCATCACCCTCGACGAGCTGGCCGGCGAACTCAACGCCCGCCGCCACTAGTCATTGGGGACGTTCTTAAACGACTAGTTAGGCGAGGGGTGTGGATTCCCATTCGCCGGTGGCGTGGGGGACGTCGAAGGTTCGGTAGCCACAGTCGTAGGTGTGGGCCTGGGTCTCGCGGATGTTCCAGCAGATGTCGCAGGCGCGGTGTGCGTCCGAGCCAAAAGTGATCGGCACCTCGGCGTGGGCAAAGCGGCGCAGCAATCCGGTCGCGGGATAGTAGTCATCGAGGCCCTTGCGCGGTGCGGCGGTCGAGACCTCAACGCGGCGACCCGTATCGTGCGCGCACTCGGCCATCTGCTCCCAGAACGGCGCCGGGTCAAAGTCGGGCGCAAAGCCCTCCTTCGAAAAACGCATGACCAAGTCGGGGTGAGCCATCACATCAAAGTTGAGCGGGCTTTCGCAGGCGCGGCACCAGTCATCGACATAGCGCTCCCACACGCCGCGTACCCCCAGGTTTTCCCAAACGTGCAGGTTGGTGTCATCGTCGATCCAGCCGCAGCGCGAATCGGGCGTATCGGGACGAGCGATGTCCTCCGTCCCCGCCGTGCCCGCAGCACCTGCCGCAATATCGCCTGGGTTGCCAATCCAATGCACGCTGCCCAGGAGTACGACGGCGCCCTGGGACCAGCGCTCAACCAAAGGCTCGCAGCCCTCGTACCAATCGCATTCAAAGCCATAGATAAAGCTGAGCTCCGGCGCAATCTGCGCGGCAAGCTTGCGAGCATCCTCAAAAGCCAGACGATGTGCCGGCAGGTCGCCCTCAGTAACCTGCACTTCGCAGTTGGCATCCATGCTGGCGGGCAGGGTGAGATGGTCGGTTGAGACCATGACGCGGCACCCGGCCGCAGCAGCGGCGCGAACGTTGTCCTCAAACGAGGCATGACCGTCCGAGAACGAGGTGTGGGTATGGCAATCGATCAGCGGGCAAGCAGACATGGCGGCTCCTTTGCGTCAAGCGAATCCGCTTCATTGTAATGGCGCAGCTCTCAACACGCCGGACACGCCGGGGGTCGAAATCGATTGGAAAGGCTGTGCGGTGCGCGGCGCGGCCTCGCTTGCGCTCTCAAAACATGTACATCAGCCTCCAAAAGCTGCAGAAAATGACATGTTTGGAGGCTGATGTACATGTTTGGATAGGGGCGAGGGCGGCGACGGACGAAAGTCACGCCTGTGCCACGTCCGATGTGCTAGCGTTTGGATGAACAAAACGAGCCCGTGCGGAAAGGAGTCGGACCGTATGCCATGCGATAGCACATCCCCGCTGTCCCGCGAGACCGATGCACCCGAAACCATCGTCAAGTTGGAATGCGATATCGACGACGCATCGCCCGAGGTGCTCGCCTACGCTGCCGACCGCCTGCGCGAGGCGGGTGCGCGCGAGGTGCACTGGCTGCCCCTCTACTGCAAAAAAGGCCGTCCTGGCTGGCAGTTGCAGGTAATCTGTACCCACGAGGATATCGAGCGCCTGCAGACGATTGTCTTTTTGGAAACCACGACCAATGGCATCCGCCGCCAGGTTATGGAGCGCGTTTGCCTACCACGCCGCTTTGAGCGCGTAACAACGCCATGGGGCGAGGTGTCCGTCAAGGTGGCGACCTTGCCCGACGGCAGCGAGCGCGCGGCGCCCGAGTACGAAGACTGCGCCCGCCTTGCCCGCGAGCACAATGTGCCGCTCCAACGCGTGATGCAGGCGGCCCAGAGCGCGGCACTGCGATTTGAGTAACGCGGCCGGCGGCACGCCACGCCAAGCTCCATCAACCCCACCCGAAAGGACCACCATGAAATACCTCATCGCCTCCGACATCCACGGCTCGGCATACTGGACCGAGCGCCTGGTCGCCGCCATCGAGTCCGAGCAGCCCGACCGCATCGTCCTGCTGGGCGACCTGCTCTATCACGGTCCGCGTAACGACCTGCCGCGCGATTACGCTCCCAAGCGTGTGATTCCGCTGCTCAATGCCCTGGCCGACCGCATCATCGCGGTGCGCGGCAACTGTGACGCCGAGGTCGACCAGATGGTGCTCGATTTCCCGGTCATGGCCGACTACGCCACGCTGTTCGACGAGAGCGGCCGCGAGCTGTTCCTGACGCATGGCCATGTTTTTGGCGCCGGCATGCACAACAGCGTCGACCACGCGCCTGCGCTGCCCGAGGGCTCCGCGCTCGTCTACGGCCACACGCACATCAAGGTTAACGAGGAAAGTGAGGCGCACCCGGGCCTGTGGC
This sequence comes from uncultured Collinsella sp., assembly GCA_902494765.1. Taxonomy (GTDB): domain Bacteria; phylum Actinomycetota; class Coriobacteriia; order Coriobacteriales; family Coriobacteriaceae; genus Collinsella. Next base: position 32,592 of record CABUUK010000018.1, on the reverse strand, counting down.
TCTTCAACCCCGGCAGCGTGAGCATTCCCAAGGACGGTACGCACAGCTACGGCATCTACGAGGGCGGCGCGTTCCGTCACGTGATCATGGAGGAGGAATAACCATGGCACAGTATATGGCTCAGCAAAATGCCGAGGGTTCGCGCGACCTGTCCACGCTGGTCGACGCGTCGGCTGAGCTGCAGCATCTGGTGCAGACCATCTGGCGCCTGCGTCAGCCCGACGGCTGCCCGTGGGACCGCGAACAGACGCACCGCAGCATTGGCAAAAACATGATCGAGGAAGCCTACGAGGCGCTCGATTGCATCGAGGCGGACGACGTGGCACATCTGCGCGAGGAGCTGGGCGATGTGCTCATGCAAGTAGTACTGCATGCGCAGATTGCGGCGGACGCCGGCGAGTTTACGCTGGCCGATGTGGCACGCGATATCGACGCCAAGCTCATCCGCCGTCATCCGCACGTATTTGGCGATGCGGATGCCGATAACTCCGACGAAGTGCTCAAGATCTGGGACGAGGTCAAGCTTGCCGAGAAGGCTGCCAAGGACAAGGCCGTGGCGGCGGGCGAGGCTACGCCCGAGGGCCTGCTCGACGGTGTGCCCACGCATCTGCCGGCGCTGATGCAGGCTCAGAAGGTATCGCGCAAGGCGGCTGCCGTGGGCTTTGAGTGGGAGACGGTCCAGGACGTGTGGGACGAGGTAGCCGAGGAGCGTGCCGAGTTTGAGGCCGAGGAGCCCGGCTCGCCCGAGCGCGAAATGGAGTTTGGCGACCTGCTCTTTGCCTTGGTCAACGTCGCGCGCAAAGAGGGGATCGACGCCGAGAGTGCCCTGCGCGCCAGCACGGCCAAGTTCCGCCGTCGCTGGGCTGCGATGGAGGCCGCCGTGCACGAGGCGGGCGATGACCTCGCCGCCTGCTCAACCGCTCAGCTCAACGACCTGTGGGACCAAGCAAAAGCAAGCGAGTGAGGCCTGCGTCTCTCACGGCATCCATTCGTAGAGAGGTCTCTACAAGCAAAAAGCCATATACAACGGAAGATGTGCCAGCTGCGCTTCGGCATCCCACTCGAGTTGTTTAGGGTGCAACACGTAAGCCATCCCAATCTTCTTGTTAAAGCGCGCGCGGAATCGGTCGAGGGAGATGGTTCCGTATCTGCGTGGCGACTTAACTTCGATGGGGCTGATGCGCGGCTTTCCGGCGGCATTGACATAGGGTCGGGTAACGAGGAAGTCGATTTCCATGCGCTCCTCCCCCTCCTTCTTTCCGCTTTGGGAATAAAAGAAGAGCCTGTGTCCATTGGCCTTTAGAGATTGGGCAACGTAGTTTTCGGTAAGCATTCCTTCGTTCAATCCGATGTCGCCGCGAAGCACGGCTCTGTAAACGTCTTCATCGGTATCGTTGTTGTCAGAGAAGGCAAGCGTTACAAGCAGGCCGGTGTCTGCCATGTAGCACTTGAGGGCCGTTTGCTCCATGCTGAGTGAAAGGCCCACGCTCGGTTCGCTTGCGGCATAGCAGATATTGGCAATTCGCGCGTCTGCCAGCCAAAAGAAGGCTTCTTCGTAGGTGCGCATGCGTGCGTTTTTATCAAGTGAGGAAAGCTTGAATCGTTTTTCGTGCCTAGAGAGCTGACCCGGGATGCCATCGAGTACGGAGACGACTTTGAATTCGTAACCGGTTGCAAAACGAGAGATATCGTTGCGATAGAGCTGGACGATTCGGCGCTTCGAAGCGTCGACGGGCGCAAAAGCGCGCTGTTCAACATAGATGGATACCGGCTCAGGCATGCCACCTACGAGCATGTATTCGCGCATAAGGGAGAGCGCTCTGCGATGTAGGGCATCGGGGAGCGGCTTCATCTTGTTAAAACTCATGCGAATGAGATCGGCCAGTCCCTTTTCGTCCATGCCCCAAAGAAACTCCTCAAAGTCGAGGGGCTCAAGTTCCAGAGACTCTTCCTCGGATGGGATGACGATATCTTTAATGTTCTGCTTGATGCTGAGCAGGGATCCAGTTTCGATGTAGTCGTAACGTCCGTCTGCAACGAGATACTTGATGAGTCCGCGTGCTTGCGGGTACATCTGGACCTCGTCAAAGACGATAAGTGTCTCGTGTTCATAGAGTTTGACGTTATAGAAAACCGAGAGATAGAGGAAGAGCGAGTCGAAGTCAGTGCGATAGTCCTCAAAATATTGCTTAACTTCGGCAGGTGCTTGAAAGAAATCAATGACAAGGCAGGACTTGTATTCGGTTTCTCCAAACGTGCGGGCAAGCGTGCTCTTTCCGACGCGGCGGGCTCCTTCAATAAGAAGTGCTGTTTTACCAGCGCTTTCATGCTTCCATTTTAGTAGTTTGTCATAGGCTTTTCGTTTAAGCATGGCTACCTCGTACACGATATCCAGAACTTTTATAACCTGATTATGCACGATATCCAGAACTTCAGACCCTTAGAATTGCACGATATCCAGAACTTTGCACGATGTAAAAGTACATTATTGGCTCTTTCATTCGCAAGCCAGGTAAAGACGGTATGCCGATAGAAGAATTTAATGGTTGGGGGGCGACCTCTAGAGATGAATGTTCGGTGCAAAAACAAGCGCCCCAAAGAATGATTTCTCCAATTCATATGTATCCCTCGGCTAACTTAGGGCATAATGCAAAAAGTGCGACATGGCTAACTTACGGAGGCGCACCGATGGTGCACAGTCGGCCAGTCGCTTGCATCAACTACGTTTCCAAGTGAGAGGGAGACAGCATGAGTGATATTTTGGACGTCTACGGTCGCGAGGTACTCGACAGCCGCGGCAACCCCACCGTCGAGGTCGAGGTCGTGCTCGAGGACGGCAGCTTCGGTCGCGCGATGGTGCCTTCGGGCGCTTCGACCGGTGCTTTCGAAGCCTGCGAGCTGCGCGACGGCGACAAGGGCCGCTATCTGGGTAAGGGTGTCTCGCAGGCCGTCGAGCACGTCAACAACGAGTGCGCTAACGCCGTCGTGGGCCTCGACGCCTTCGACCAGCGCGCCGTCGATGCCGCGCTGATTGCCGCGGACGGTACCCCCAACAAGACCAAGCTCGGTGCCAACGCCATCCTGGGCGTGTCGCTGGCCGTTGCCCGCGCCGCTGCCGAGTCGGCAGGCCTGTCGCTGTATCAGTACCTGGGTGGCGTCAACGCCCACCTGCTGCCCACGCCCATGATGAACATCCTCAACGGCGGCGTGCATACCGACAACAACGTTGACTTCCAGGAGTTCATGATCATGCCCGTGGGTGCTCCGAGCTTTGCCGAGGGCCTGCGCTGGTGCGCCGAGGTCTACCACACCCTCAAGGGCGTGTTGCACGAGGCCGGCCTGGGCGGCGGCGTGGGCGACGAGGGCGGCTTCGCGCCCAATCTCAAGACCAACGCCGAGCCGTTCGAGTACATTACCAAGGCCGTGGAGAAGGCTGGCTTTAAGCCCGGCGTCGACTTCATGTACGCCATGGATCCGGCATCGACCGAGTTCTACAACGCCGAGACCGGCATGTACGAGCTCAAGGGCGAGGGCGTTGAGTACACGAGCGCTCAGATGGTCGATTACTGGGAGAAGCTTGTCGACACCTATCCCATCATCTCCATCGAGGATGGTATGGCAGAGGAGGACTGGGACGGCTGGGTCGAGCTCACCCGCCGCATTGGCAACAAGGTGCAGCTCGTAGGCGACGACCTGTTCGTCACCAACACCGAGCGCCTTAAGAAGGGCATCGAGCTGGGCGCCGCCAATGCGATCCTGGTCAAGGTCAACCAGATTGGCACGCTCACCGAGTCGCTCGAGGCTATCGAGACTGCCAAGGAGGCCGGCTACGCTTGCATCGTGAGTCACCGTTCCGGCGAGACCGAGGACTCCACCATCGCTGACCTGGTCGTGGGTGTTAACGCCGGCCAGATCAAGTCGGGCGCCCCGTGCCGCAGCGACCGTATTGCCAAGTACAACCAGCTCATCCGCATCGAGGACGAGCTCGAGGGCAGCGCGCGCTACGCCGGTAAGGCCGCGTTCTACAACATTCGCTAAACGGGCGAATTTGGCGAGGGGGAGGCTGACTCGGTTCCTCCCCGCCTTGGCTGGATGCCGCAAAGAACTATGGGCGCTGGGCCATACGGCTCAGCGCCTTTTTTATGTCGAGCAAAGGCTGGCGAAGGCGGCGCGGGCGCTCGTGCTATAACTAAAGGACTTAGCGCAAACAAACCTCAACCGCACAAGGCGCACATGGATCAGATTTACGACAACAGGTACTATTCCGCCGGTTCGCGTGAGCCGTCGCCTCGTCGTGCGCGTACCGCACAGCTTGGCGGGTCTGGTTATGCTGGTGCTGATCGCTCCAGGTATAGCTCGCCGGCGACTTCGCATCCCAATGCTCAGCCAAATAGTTCCTCGGATAGTCCGGTGCGCCCATCGCGTTCCAAGCATGCGTCGCGCCCTTCGACCCAGGCGTCCGACAAGCCGCGCCGTCCCTCGAACCGTCTTTCGGGCTCGGACTTCATGCACTACGCCAACGACAACGCGGTGGTCAAGGCAATCTACGACTTTACCCATGGACCCCAGCGCGGGCTGTTTGTTGGCATTGTCGTTGTCCTGGTGCTCGTGAGTCTGTACTTTCCCGTGCGCGACCTCTACGTCGCCAAGCGCTCGAGCGATATCTTGGCCAAGCAGGTCGAGATTCGCCAGCAGTACAACGACGAGCTGCAGAAAAGCGTCGACAAACTGCTCTCGGAGGAGGGCATTAAGGACGCGGCGACCGAGGACCTGGGCCTGGTGATGCCCGGCGAGACCAAGATTGACGTGCTGGGCCTGGACGACGATTCGGACTCGTCGTCGAGCAAAAAGTCCTCGAACGCCAAGAAGGCCAGCGAAGTCGCCAAAGAGATCGAAGAGGTCGGCAAGGACGCGCCGTGGTACATCCAGACGCTCGATATGCTGTTTGGATTTAACGGCGTCGAGGGCCAGACGGTCGTGTCCAACGGCAAATAGCGCCCGGAGGGGAGCCTGCAATGACGCATTGCGACAAACGATATAAGGTGGCGGCGATTGACCTGGGAACGGTGTCGTCGCGACTGGTGTTGGCCCAGGCCGAGGGCGGGGCGATCGTGGAATCGTCCAAGCATACCGAGATTACCGACTTGGGCGAGGGTGTGGACGCGACGGGGTGCTTTTGCGAGGCGGCCGTTGAACGCGTGCTCGCCGCATGCCGAATGTTTGTGGACGAGGCCCGTGCCTTTGGGGCCGCGTGCATCTGCACCACATGCACGAGCGCCGCGCGCGATGCGTCCAATGCCGCGCTGCTGCTGGACGGCCTGCGCGATCTGGGGCTTGAGCCACAGGTGATTCCGGGCGAGGTCGAGGCACGCCTGACGTTTTTTGGCGTGGCGCACGACTTTGCTGGCGAGCGCATCATTGTTGCCGATTCGGGCGGCGGATCCACGGAGCTCGCGACGGGCGTCTATGCGCCGGAGCGTGGGGTCTTTGCGCTGGAGGGCACGCGTTCGCTGGACATCGGTTGTCGCCGCGTGACGGAGCGGTTCTTCTCGGCGCTGCCGCCTGCGGACGGCGAGCTTGCTGCCGCTGCCGCGTGGGCAGGTGAGCAGTTCGCCGCCTATTTTGAAGGCCTGCCCAGCGACTTTGAGCGCGCCGAACGCCTGGTCGCCGTGGGCGGCACCGTCACCACGCTCGTGGCGCTCGTTCATAAGCTGGAACCGTACGATTCGAGCTTTGTGCACCTGCGCGAGCTTTCGCTGGATCAGGTTTCGGCCGCTATCGAGCGCATGTCTGTGTTGGATGCGGACGGCATCGCCGCTCTACCGGGTGTACAGCCCAAACGCGCGGGCGTGATCTTGGCGGGCGCCGTGGTGATCCGCGAGCTCATGCGAGCCGGCGGCTACAAGACGCTCACTGTAAGCGAGAACAGCCTACTCGCCGGCATGGCCGCCACCATCAACGAGACTCTCGACGGTGCAACCCCCACCATCGCCTGGACCCCGAGCCTGAGCGCTCTTTAACCGTCTCCCTCTGAGTTGCGGTGAAATAGTTCCTAAATGGGCCGGTAAACGGCCAAAACAGGAACTATTCCACCGCAACTTAAAGCCCCACCGGCGTCCAAAAGAAACGAGCCCGCATCCCAACGGGACACGGGCTCGTAAGCAATCACATGGTAGGGGCGGTGGGACTCGAACCCACAATCCTTGCGGCGAGAGATTTTAAGTCTCCTGCGTATGCCAATTCCGCCACGCCCCCGTGAGACTAGAAGTCTAGCACAAGCCGTCCGTTACGCGTTGACGGCCATCGAGTGTTGGCCCGACTTCTCAAGGAACTCTTGGAACTTGGCCTCGTCGCCCTTGTTCTTGTACTGCAGGGCCAACAGGTACTCCAAGCGGCAACTCTTAACCTTATCGTCGCCGGCCTCCTCGAGCATGCGCTCCAGCTCGGGAATGTCGTTGTGGCGCTTGAGGATCATCGTGTCGTACATCAGCTGGCACTCGTGCGCGACTGCCTCGGCCTGACCGCCCTCAAAGCCCTTGATCTCGTGCAGGAGCTCCTTGGACTTTTTGCGGTCCTCCTGGCCAACGTAGTAGTTAAAGGCCTTAATGACCAGGTCGACGCGCTGCATCTTGGGCAGGTTGAGTCCCAGCAGCAGGTCGAACATCTCGCTGGCGCGCTCGTGGTCCTCGCGCAGCAGATAGGAGTTCAGGCGCAGGTAGTCGCGGTTGTAGCGCGGGTACAGCATGCTGGTGAGTTTGCCGTCGAGCAAACGATCGAACTCGTCCCACTGCTTGGCGGCCATGAGCTGCTGCAGGCGCTTAAACGTGGTGCGTTTTTTGACGCTAAAGAACACCGACACGGCGATGCAGATGATAACGACGGCGGTCCAGAGTGTGCGGGAATCGGGCATATTAGGGTCCTTAGTCGCTCATAAAGCGAGCGGTATGACAACACGTACTGGATATATTATACGCAGCGCGCAAGCAAACTGGCATAAAAGCTCATCGAGGCCGAGTGACATCGCTCGCTGCGGTACACTTACCTAAAGTAAACCATGAAGGGAGACATTACCTATGAAGAAAATCGTTTTGGCTTGCGGTGCTGGCGCTGCTACTTCCACGCTCGTTGCCCAGAAGGTCGCCACCCTGCTCGACGCCAACGGTTATGCCGGCAAGTATGAGATCGTGCAGTGCGCCATCTCCGAGGCCAAGGATTACTGCGACGAGGGCGCTGACCTGCTGATCGCCACCACCGTTGCCCCCGAGGGCCTCACCTGCCCGTACGTGAGCGGCGTGCCCTTCATGACCGGTATGAACCGCGTCGCTGCCGAGAAGGCCGTCCTCGACGTTATGGCTCAGTAGGCGCTGCCTGTATGAGTGAGCAGAACGCCAATCCGGTCGAGCTCTTTGGCATGCGCGTTGCCCATGTGGGCATTAACGCCACCGACCCGGCAGACGCCCTGGAGATCGCGGAGCTGTTCTCGACGATGATGGGCCTGCCCGTCATCGAGACTCCCGTTTCGTACTTTAACGATTCGCTGGTCGAGATCATGAAGCAGAACGGTCGTGGCGCCAAGGGCCACATTGGCTTTGCCGTCAACGACATCGATGCGGCCGAGAAGTGGTTTGCCGAGCGCGGGCTCGAGGTTAACGAGGAGTCGCGCGTGCTGCTGCCCGACGGCGGCACCAAACTCGTGTACTTTAAGCGCGAGTTCGCCGGCTTCGCCGTGCACCTGTGCCGCGACTAGCGCACAAGCTGCTATAGCTAGCAAAAAGGGATAGAGCCGCGTGGCCCTATCCCTTTATTTATGCCGAGGGGCATCCCTACCGTGGCAGGCGAATCGTAAAGCGGCTGCCGACACCCTCGACCGAGGTCACGCCAATGACACCGCCATGGCTATCGACGATCCACTTGGCAATGGCAAGCCCCAGACCCGAGCCCTGCGCGCCGGCATCGCGCGCGTTGTCGGCGCGGTAGAACCGCTCGAACGCGTGGGCTGCGGATTCCTGGTTCATGCCGATGCCCTCGTCCTCAACGTTTATGTCGATCGTGCCCGCGCCCGCATCCGGCGCCACGCCAAACGTGATGGGCGTGCCCGCGTTCGAATACTTGGCGGCATTCTGCACGATTACGCGCAGAGCCTGCTTCACGAGCGCCACATCGACGGGCGCGTCGCAGCGCGGGTCGCTGGCAAGCGCAGCGTCAAAGGCCAGTCGATACGTGTGCTCGGTATCGATCATCTGCGATTCCTCGCATACCTCGTCGACCAGTGCAGCCAGGTTGGTATTCGCGCGCCGCAGCACGGTGCGGCCGGCATCGCCGCGTGCCAAAAACAGCAGCTGCTCCACGAGCTCCTGCATGTGCTCGCTTTCGGCCTTGAGCGAGGCGATGGATTCCGCCAGCACGTCCGGGTCGTCTTTGCCCCAGCGGTCGAGCATGTTTACGTAGCCCTGAATCACCGCAATGGGCGTGCGCAGCTCGTGGCTTGCATCGTTGACAAAGCGCATCTGCTGTAGCTTGGCCTCTTGCATCTGGCGCAGCAGGCGGTTGAGCGCGACCTCGATGCTTGCCAGGTCGGCGTCGCCGGTGGTGACGCTCGGCGAGTCGACGCTTGCGCGCTCGATGGCCTGCTCCAGCGTTTCCATCTTGCCGCCGGAGAGCTGCATACGGCCGAGCTCGTCCACGCGCAAGGCCAGGTCGTTGAGCGGCGCCATGGTGCGGCGCACGCGCCTCGCGCCGCCGAGCATGTTGAGCACGCTGATGACCTGCCAACCCACAACGACAAGGTAGAGAGGCCATAGCGTGACGAGGTCCTGCGCGAGGGGGAAGGTCTTGCTGGCGCGCGCAAGCTCGACGGTATAGGTGAGCGTTGTCAGGTCCCAGCCGCGCGCGGGCGTCAGCGACATGCCGTGAACGGTGGCACCGGGGATCCATCCTGCGGTAAACGTGTCGTCGGGCAGTGTCTGGTTGTATCCATAGACGAAGATCGCCGCTGCAATCACTACCAGCAACAGATCGAGCCAGATGTAGCTCATCAGACGGCGCCACATATAGCTCCAGTTGATGGCGCGGGCGATGGAGGTGACGCGCTTGGCCTCGGCGTTACGCACGGCAGACATAGCCCACCCCGCGCACGGTCTGGATGATGCGGGCGCTGCCGGCGTCCTCGATCTTGGCACGCAGGTGCGCGATGTGTACGTCGACGTTGTTGGTGTCGCCCACGTATTCGTAGCCCAGCGCTTCGTGCGCGATGCGCTCGCGCGTGAGCACGGTGCCGGCGTGCGCCATAAGCAGGGCGAGAACGTCGAACTCGCGGGCCGTGAGCGCGATGGGCGAGCCGCCGACCGTGACTTCGCGGCGGTCGGGGTCGAGCACGACTGAGCCCACAGTGAGCGTGGCGGGGGAGGGCGCGGCAGCGGTCTGGGCCGTGTCGGTTGCCGGGGACATTGTGGCGATACCGGCGGCCGTGCCGCTCGCTACGCCAGCCCTGGCGCCGGCGCCGCCAACGCCCGAAGCCGTCCGCGCGGCCTCCGAGCGCTTCAGCGCCACGCGAATCCGTGCGAACAGCTCCTCGATCGCAAACGGCTTGGTCAGGTAATCGTCGGCACCGGCATCGAGCCCGGCAACCTTATCCATCACGGCATCGCGCGCGGTGACCATGATCACCGGCACGTCCTTGTGCTTGCGGACACGCCGCAGGACCTCCATGCCGTTGAGCTGCGGCAACAGCACATCGAGCAGAATCAGATCGTAGTCGCGCTCCAGTGCCAGGTCCACGGCGGTGCGGCCGTCGGCGGCGTGCTCCACCTGGTAGCCCTCGTGCTCCAGCTCGAGCGTCACAAAGCGGGCGATTTTCTCCTCGTCCTCTACGATCAGAATCCGTGCCATGCGTGCCCCCGTCTGCGATTACTTGTCGTCGTTCAGATTTTGTTTGATGTCGTCCGCGGCATCGGCGGCGTGATTCATAAGGTTGTTGATGCTGCCGGGCACGTCGCCGTCGCTGTCGATGCGGTAGCGCATGCCAAAGAACAGGCCAATCAGCATCAGCCATATCGTGGCGCCCCAAGCAAACAGCGCGACGATGGGGATCAGGATGGGGATGTTGAGGATGATCGCATCGCGGCGCGTGGCGATAAACTTGGTGTCCAGGCTCAGGCGGAAGAGCTTTTTGAGGTACTCCCACACGCTGTCCATCTTCTTGGAGAAGTCGGTCTTTTCGCTCGACTTTTCGTAGGCGGCCTGCGCGGCGACCATCTCGGCCGAGGGCTCATCGACTGGCGCGGACTCGGTGGCGGCGTGCGCCGACGTGGTCTGGGTCTTGCCCTGCGACTCGAGCCAAATGATGGCATCCAAGACGTTACCGTCGGCGGCGTCGAGCGCGGCCTTGGCATCGGTGTAGCTCACGTTGCACTTGGTGCGGATGGTTTCAACTTTTTCGAGGTCGTCCATGACCTGTCCTTTCGTTCGATGGGCGCGACGCCGGACGATCTGCCCGGGCGCGAGCGTTGCGTTCGGCGGCCTGCGCTGCGCGGCGCCGCCCCGCCCTTGGTCGAACTCTATAGTGCAGGTTATAGATTAAGCGATTCTTGAGCCAAGATTAATGTTGGATGAGTTTTTGGGTGGCAGTGGGGAAGGAAGAGGTGTCCTTCTGGGTAGCTAGCAGCGAGGTCTAATACTTTTCCGAGAAGTGAACGAGCTAAAACGGACCCCCGAAGCATCGACACTTTAAGGACATCGTTTCCTGCGGTTTCGATACTGGAATCCTGCGATCTTGCCGACGAAAAATGTGGATGCTTCAGGGGTCCTAAAACAGACGTTCACTTCGCGGAAAAGTATTAGACCTCGATAGCGAGGGATGGTGAGCCGGTAGCAAGTCGGCGTCAAGGGTTGGTCGAGCAGGCGGTTTTCAGGCGACTGGGACATGGCGGGCGGCCGATCGCCTATACTGGTTGGGCTCAACTGGAGAGGTGATAACTAGTTATGAAATCAATCAATGTTGCAGCAGCGATTATTCAGAAGGACGGAAAAATCCTGAGCTGCCAGCGCGGCTATGGTGAGTTTAAAGACGGCTGGGAATTTCCGGGTGGCAAGCTCGAGCCGGGCGAGACCGGCGAGCAGGCAATCGTGCGCGAGATTCAAGAAGAGCTCGAGGTCACGATCGGTAACCTCGACTATCTTTGCACGGTCGAGCATGATTACGCGACGTTTCACCTGTCGATGCAGTGCTATCTAGCTAACATCCTTTCGGGGGAGTTCAAAGAGCACGCTCACGAGGATATGAAATGGCTTGATACCAATAACCTGTGGGATGTCGATTGGCTTCCGGCAGACGTTAAAGTCGTTAGGGAGCTCGAAAAGAAACTCGGGCTTAAGTAAGAAAGGGGCGGGCGTCACATGGCGGCCCGCTCCTATTTGTTACTCGGCTTCGCTCAAATCGCTGAGCATAAACTCGTAAATGTCTTGCCTCACGGGTGCATTGAGCTCATATTCGATTTCGACGGCGTTGTCGCCGCTCTTAGTTTTAATAGCTTCGAACTCGCCGGTCGGATGCATTTCGCCTAAGAAATAGAACTCCTTACCGCCCTTATCGTCCTTGTTCTTTCGCATAAACAAATACGTCTTCAGGCCGTTTCCCGGCCATGCCTGCAGTCGCAAAATCTCGGGGGAGTTGAGCGTGCGGTTGCCCTTCGAGATTGCGATGAGCTTGCTCGGCGAAACAAAGCGGTCTTCATACTGAATTGACTCACTAATGTCGGGAGCCTTGTCATAGTTAATAAACACGGGGAATGTATTGGTCTTCTCATCGTAGAAGTATCCGCCAAGGTTTTGGCCGTTGATGTTCTTTTGCCAGTTCATCAGACGGCAAACCTCCTCGTACGTGTACTTGGCGTTGAGAACGAAATTTGTGTTTTCGTACGTCTCGGCATAGTCGAGTCGGTTGCGCTCAATACCAAAATCCAGCACCTCGAGAATCTGACGCTTGAACTCTGCGTTGCGCAGGGCGGTCGCAAACGCTTCGGTCAGACGAGGTCCGCATCCATCGTCAATAAGCAGGGAAACGAAATCCTTAGGAGTGGCAAAGTCGCCCTTAAGGACTGCGATTGCCGACCTAACGGCGCTGTCCTTAAGCTGTGCGCGGTAGTTCCTAAGCGCAGCCTCGCGCATATGCCAGTAGCCCTCGTGTCCGGCTTCGACGAGCGTTTGAAGCAAATAGAGGTCTTCGAATCGCTTGCCCGCGGCAAGTTTTTGAGAAATAAATTTGAGAATCTCGGTCTGATCAGAGGTAAATTGAACCGTGTAGTCCGGCTCGTATTTGGAAAGAAATGCGTGGTAGGACCCCAGGCCGCTATTCTTGAAGATAAGCAGTGGATCGATGGAGCCGTTACGATCAAATTCGAGCAGCGAGGGAATCTTGCCGAGTTTTTGGCGCAAGTCGAGATATTCGTTTTTCAAAAACCTGACGGAGGTGAAATCGCCGCCGTCGATGGCCTTGTAAATGCGTGCCTCAGAAATACGATCGAAGCTCACGGTCGAGCATCCGGGTATCGCCGAATCGCCCTCTTGGACGAGACGACGCAGGCGGTCTTTGTTATACGTCTTGTCACCCGAAAGTGCGATGGGCACCAGGAAGTTGCTCTGGTAATTGCCAATAAAGTCGAGTACCAGAGCGTATTCCTTGCCATCATTCAGGCGCAAACCTCGTCCGAGCTGTTGAATAAAGATGATTGCGGAGTCGGTGCGTCGAAGCATGATGATCTGATTGAGCGAGGGGATGTCGACGCCTTCGTTCATGATATCGACCGAGAAGATGTACTCGAGCTCGCCGGCTTCAAGCCGGCTGATAGCGGCATCGCGGACTTCATCGGGATCTTGACCGCTAATCGCAGCCGTTCGATATCCGAGAGCGTTGAATTTGCATGACAACTCTTTTGCCTCGGCGTTTCGATTGCAGAAAATTAAGCCCCTGCGGTTGCTTTTGGTGACGCTATACTCTTCGATTTTCTCGGTGATGTGACGCACGCGCTCATCGGATGTCAAGCGCCCGAACAGGGCGGTATCTTCGATTGTCTCATCGTCAATCTCCAGATCGTGAATGCCAAAATAATGGAAGGGGGCTAACATCTCCTCGGCCAAAGCGTCCTGCAGCGTGATCTGGAACGCGATGACGTGATTGAAAAGGGCAAAGACGTCATAGCCGTCGGTGCGATTAGGCGTAGCGGTCATACCCAGATAAAACCGAGGCGCAAAGTGCGACATGATGGATTGGTAACCCTGGGATCCCGTTCGGTGGGCCTCGTCGATGACGATGTAGTCGAACTCATCGGGGCGGAAATCGCTCAGATGTTTGGCGACCGAAGAACACATGGCAAAAACGCAGGTAGCATTGCTTATATGCTTGCCAGTTTGATAGGCATCGAACGTATAGGTACTACCTAAGAGGCGTTCGTAGCTTGCGCGGGAGGCGTCGATAATGCGCCGGCGGTGCGCAAGAAAGAGGACGCGCCGGGGTTTAGTTGCGAGCACGTCGAACGCCGAAAGGAAGGTCTTGCCGGTGCCGGTTGCCGAGACCAGCAGGGCGCGGGTCTCGTCCTTGCGGTGGATTGCACCGAGCGCCTCAAGGGCGCGCTGCTGCATTTTATTGGGCTTGATTTCTTCGAGGTCATTCTGCGCCGGCGTTTCCGCAGATTTGAATGTCGGTTTCGATTTGGGCTTTGGCGGACGTGCCGATCGATATGCGGCATAGTTCTCAATCCAGTCTTGGGAAAGCAAAACGGTTGAGGTATCGTTCCACAACGAATTGAACTCGCCCCTCAGTTCGTTGAGTAGGCGGCTGTTCTCGACAGTCTGGTACAGCACATTCCATTCTTTATTGCAGGTGAGAGCGGTCTGCGTCATGTTGGAGCTGCCGACGATGACCGTGCTGGTTTCGCCCTTATCAAAAATGTATCCCTTGGCATGCAAATTACCCTGGAATACGCGAACTTCCATGTTGTCGTATTCCAGGAGCTTGCGAAAGACATCGGGTGAGTTGAAGTTGAGATAGGTGGACGTGAGCAGCCTGCCCTTAATGCCACGCTGCTTGAGCTCCTGGAACGTCTCGACCAGGATTTGAAGGCCGCCGTCTGCAACAAACGCTACGCAAAAGTCAAAAGAGCCGCAGGCTGAGAGCTGCTCCTTGATAACGGATAGTAGTGTTCCGCCTGTCGCCTTCGAGTTGGCGATGAGCTTGGGTGAATCGTTCTCGCGTGTAAGCGAGTCGAATTCAATATCAATCTGTCGCTGCGTAGTCATCCCGGCAAACCTTTCGAAAGACTATGTTGGCGCCAGGATAACAGATCGATCGTTCGTATTTTAGATGTATGACGATTGGGGTTGGCAGTTTGGCATGAGCTTGCACACGTGTCCGCACGGCATGGGACACTTACCCTGCCGCCCTGCTCTGCCGCGGCGGCATGTACCCGAACAGCGACCCTCTAAGGAGTTCGATATTGATGAGTGACAACACCAAGCATCTCGCAAAGAAGTGCGTCAAGGACGCGGGACCGTGCCTCGCGCTGTGCGCGGCCGGTGCAGCGGTCGCGCTGCTGGCTGTTCTGGGGCCGTTCGACGTGCTTCGAAGTGCCAGCTCTCTGCACGTTTGCATGGCCCTTGCCGCCGCCATGATGACCGGCGGCGTGCTCGATCTGATTTTTTGGGTGCTTGACCCGTTTGGATGGAAGAATGAAGGGTAAGCCCTAAGGGATGGATACCCCGCAGCAACAGGAGCACCCCGTGATCTGGTTTACCAGCGATACTCATTTTGGACACGAGAACATGCTACGGCTTAGCGATAGGCCTTGGTCGACTGTTGCGCAGATGAACGACGCCATGGTCGCCAACATTAACAGCAAAGTTGCTGCGGATGACGAGCTCTACATCTTGGGCGACTTTAGCTTTAAGATGACGGTCCAAGATGCCTACGAGCTGCGCAAAAGCATTGCCTGCAAACGCGTCCACCTGCTGCCCGGCAACCATGACAAGGACTGGACGCAGCCTGCGGTAGCGGATGCTTTTATCGTTGAGCCGCCCATTTGCGTGCTCAAGATCGACCGCCAAAAAATCGTGCTGAGTCACTATCCCATGGTCGACTGGCAGGGCATGTCGCACGGCAGCTGGCATCTGCACGGGCATATCCACAGCTGCGGCGGCTCGTACAACAAGTTCAACCTCAGACAGGGGTTGCTGCGCTATGACGTGGGCATGGACGCTAACGGCTACGCCCCGGTAAGTCTGGATGAGCTCAGGTCGTGGTTTGCGCGGGTAGACGAGCCGATGCGGTGCGTTAAATGGCCGTGGTGGGTCAACGCCACGGGTGACGAGCAGATCGAGCACGATCTCGAAGCCTATAAGAGGGAAGTGGTGATCCGATGACGGTCTATGTGACAGGCGATATTCACGGCGGCCTCGACATGCAAAAGCTGCGCGATTGGGAGCTTGGGGATAGTCTGACGAGCGACGACTATCTGATTGTTGCGGGCGACTTTGGCTTTCCGTGGGATTTCTCTGCCGAGGAGTGCGCCGACATCGCTTGGCTGGAGTCGCGCCCCTATACCGTGCTGCTCGTCGACGGCAACCACGAGCGTTTCGATCACTGGGCGGAGCGTCCCATGGAGTTGTGGCACGGTGGGCTGACGCAGCGCCTGTCGGATACCTCTCCCATACGGCGCCTGACGCGCGGCGAGGTTTTTGAGCTTGACGGCTCAACGATTTTTACCATGGGCGGCGCCACGAGTGTGGATAAGGAATACCGCATTCCCTATTCCAGCTGGTGGCCGCAGGAGCTGCCGGATGAGCGCAACTTTGAGGAGGCGCGGGCAAAGCTCGACAGCGTGGGTTGGAAGGTCGACTACGTGGTCACCCACACCTGCTCGACGCGCATGCTTTCGCCCACGCTTTATCCGGCACCCGGCTGGAATTACCCCGCCGTTGATCGGCTTACGGCATTTTTCGATGAGCTGGAAGATCGCATGGACTACAAACGCTGGTATTACGGGCATTTTCATCGGGATGCCAACCCGGCCGAGCGCCACACCGTGCTCTACGACCACATCGTTCGCCTGGGTGACGAACTCCAGCCCTGGGATGTTGCGTAGTGGCGGGGTGGCTGGCTACTCGGCCGTTACAGTGATGTTCTCCCGGTGCGCGCGGATGACATCCCAGCTAAAGTGCTCGACCAGCTGCTCAGCAGAGCGCGGTGTGGCGTCCGGTGCGATGCCCGTTTGCCTGGCGAGCCAGCCCAGCAGTGCCTCGGGCGTGCCAAAGCGGGCGCGGAGCTCGCCCAGGTCCAGGTCGCGGTCGCGCTTGGAAAGGCGGCGGCCGTCCGGCGACATGAGCAGCGGAATGTGCGCGTAGTGCGGCGTGGGAAGTCCCAGCAGATGCTGCAGGTAGATTTGGCGGGGCGCGGAGCCCAGCAGGTCGCATCCGCGCACGACCTCGGTGACGCCCATGGCGGCGTCGTCGACCACCACGGCTAGCTGATAGGCAAAAACGCCGTCGCTGCGGCGCACCAAAAAATCGCCGCACTCGGTGGCGAGCGCCTCGCATTGGGCCCCGTACGTGCGGTCCACGAATTCGATCACGTCGCCCGCGAGGTCGTCGATGTCGGGCACGCGCAGACGCGTGGCCGGGGCGCGCAGGGCGCTGCGGCGGGTAACCTCCTCGGCAGAAAGGCCTCGGCAGGCACCGCGGTAGATGGGCGTGCCGTCGCTGGCGTGCGGCGCGCTCGCAGCGTGGAGCTCGGCACGCGTGCAAAAGCAGGGGTAGGTGAGGCTGGCGTCTTGCAGCTGGCGCAAGGCGCCCTCGTACAGGTCGAGGCGATCGTGCTGGTAGTAGGGGCCTTCGTCCCACTGAAGCCCTAGCCAGGCCAGATCGTCAATCAGCTGAGCGGCAAGCTCGGGGCGCTTGCAGCGATCGTCCAGGTCCTCGATGCGCAGCACGATGCTGCCGCCCTGGCTGCGGGCCGAAAGCCACGCGCACAGGCAGCTGAACACGTTGCCCAGGTGCATGCGGCCCGAGGGCGACGGGGCAAAACGGCCCACGACAGGTGCGGGAACGGAGGCAGGCTGCGTCGTTGGCGCATCCGCGGCGGGCGTTGCTATGTTGCGTGTTTTGATATCCATGCGGACGAG
The DNA here is from genome assembly GCA_902494765.1 of uncultured Collinsella sp. GTDB lineage: Bacteria > Actinomycetota > Coriobacteriia > Coriobacteriales > Coriobacteriaceae > Collinsella. The sequence goes on along the minus strand of CABUUK010000018.1, from coordinate 15,424 downwards.
TATAGCGCGGGGCGCGATGGGGAGGCGTCACTGCGGTCCGCAAGTTGGCCGCGCTGCGCATTGCACGCGGCTGGTTTGCGGCTCAAGGTCTCGATTGCTGCGCACCGACTTAGCCTCACAAACGACAGAAACCCCGGCAGCTCTTCGCAACTGCCGGGGTTTCCGCGGAAAAGGGGGACATGATCCTCGAGCGAACGGGAAAGGGGCAACCGTTTTCGCTCAATTGCTTTATGCCCCTCGACTGACGGCTCAATCAGCGCATGCCGCGCCCACACAAAGCCGCTACACCTGTGACGGAGCTGTGAAGTGGTATCTATCGTTGGCGCGGGACTCGGCCAAAGAACGTCCCAAACGACAAATTTGTTGCAGTCCGTCGGTTCAACCCAATGATCCGTTTTCCTCCGTCCCCAACAGATCATTTTCTAGGTGCCGGTCGAGGGTGGGACTTTTGTCCCATTTGACGTTCCGCTTGCCTAGACGGTCGTGTCGTACGCTCGCAAACGTGGGACAATAACGCTGTTGGTACCACAGATAAAGGATGTGCCTATGAACACCCTCGTTGCCAAAGTCAGTCGGCAGCGCTGCCTGTTTGCGCGATTCGCTTCCGTCTGCGTGCTCGTCGCGCTCGCGTTGTTGCTACTGCCTGTCGCCGCGCACGCCGACGGCTACTCCATGACCCAAACCTATATCGGCGCCACGGTCGAGGCCGACGGCTCGCTGACCGTTGTCGAGGGACGCCAGTTTGATTTCGATGATGACATTAACGGCGTGTTTTGGGAGATCAATGCGGGCACCAACCAGCAGGGCGGCACGGCGGGTGTCGACGTGCTGAGCGTCGAGGAAGAGGACACCGCGTTTAACAAAGTCGATAGCGCGAACAAGGGTGACTCTGGCGTCTACACGGTCGAGCAGACCGGTGACGGCGTAAGGATTAAGGTGTTCAGCCCTCACGAGAGCGGCGACAGCGCAATCTATTACGTGAGCTACACCATGACCGGTGCGGTTATGAACTGGGCCGATACCGCCGAGCTCTACTGGAAGTTTGTGGGCGATGGCTGGTCCGCGGACTCCGATGATGTCGAGATGGAAGTGAACTTCGCAAATGCCGCTGCCGGGACGGCGGCCGTCAAGGGCGATAACTTCCGTGCATGGGGCCACGGCCCATTGACGGGCGACGTGTCGCTCGATGCGGACGAGCCCATGGTCACCTATACCATTCCCTGTGTGCATGAGGGCGAATTCGCCGAGGCACGCATCGCCTTCCCCAGCGACTGGGTGCCGCAGCTTGCCGTCTCGGGTGAAAAGCGCATGTCGACGATTCTGAGCGAAGAGAAGGAATGGGCCGACGAGGCCAACGCTCGCCGTGAGCACGCGCGTGCGGTTGCCGGCGCGATTGCCGTGGTGTGTGTTGTCGTGGCGGTTGCCTATACCGGTGTGATCGTGATGCTCAAGCTGCGCAGGCCCAAGCCCAAGCCGCTCTTCCAGGACGAGTACTTCCGCGATGTGCCCTCCGCCGACCATCCCGCGGTGCTTGCAGCTCTTATGAGCTGGAACGACGTGCCCGATCAGGCATATATCGCCACGCTTATGAAGCTCACCGACGACCGCGTGATCAAGCTGGAAGAAGCGACCGAGACCAAGAAGAAGGGTCTGCTCCGTCGCGAAAAAGAGGAGCAGACGTATCGCATCACAGTGACCGACGAGGCCTGGAAGGCTGCCAAGAAGGACGGCATCGATCGCGATGTGCTCAAGGTCTTCTTCGCCGGCGTTAAGCCCGATAAGGACGGAGTCCGTTCGCGCACGTTTAGCGAGCTGGAGGAGTACGCTAGCGAGCGCACCACATCTGTTGGCGACAAGCTCGAGGACTATCAGAGCACAGTTAAGGGCAAGCTGGAGGCGCGCGAGCTTATTGCATCGGATGGCACTATCGCGATGGTGGCCGGCCTGGTTCTCGGCATCATCATTGTCTTTGGCATTCTGGGCTCTCTGTTCTATACCGACTTTGCGGACGCCAACGTCGGTGCCGCTACGATCTCGATCCCCGTCACGATCGTGGGCTTTGTCCTGAGCTGCACCTTCCGCCGTTACACGCCGGAGGGCGCCGAGGTGGCGGCTCGCTGTAAGGCGCTCAAGCATTGGCTCGAGGACTTCACGCGCCTGAAGGAGGCCATCCCCAGCGATCTGATCTTGTGGAACAAGCTGCTGGTGATGGGCGTTGCCCTGGGCGTTTCGAAAGAAGTGCTGCGACAGCTGGCCGAGGCCGTGCCTGCGGACCTGCGCAACAGCGACGATTTCTACGACAACTACCCCTGCTACTGGTGGTATTACCATCACTACGGCAACGAGTCTCCGCTCGATTCGTTTAACGATGTGTATCACGAGACCATCCGCGAGCTGGCTTCGAGTTCCGATAGCTCGAGCGGCGGTAGCGGCGGCGGCTTCTCGGGCGGCGGAGGCGGCGGCGTCGGCGGAGGCGGCGGCGGAACGTTCTAGCGCGCTCTGATTTTTGGGATGGATCTTCTCCGGCGACTGCCGACGGATCCATCCCGTTTTTATGCGCTACCTACGAAGGCTGTCCCCAACGACTGGTCACTGGGAACGTTCCTAAATGACCAGGTATGGCTGCCAAGTTTAGGCTGTTAGGTCGAGTTCGTAGAGGAAGCTTTCGCGCGGCATGTCGTGACGGCGCTCTTCGCGGTTGGCGCGGTGCGTGGCCGTGCGCTTAAAGCCGTGCAACTCGTAGAACTTCCACGAGCAGTTGGAGTCGGTGTACAGGTGCGCCCTCGTCGCTCCAAGCGAGGATAGGTGCGAGACCGCGGCATCGAGCAGAACCGTGCCAACGCCCAGGCCATGGACATCGCGATCCACGGCAAGCAGCGTGACCTCGTTGTCGTGCGGCAACGGGCTGCTCTCGAGCAGGCGGTTGTTGGTTCGGATGGTTGCGCGCACAAACGAGAGATACTCGGCGCAGGCATCAGGCTCCAGCTCACGCATCTGCGATAGCAGCGCGCGTTCGGTATCCATCCAATGCTCGTTGATAGTGGCGCCGGAGCTCTGTCCCGCACGCGCGAGCGAAATGCCACGCGCCTGACCGTCGATTACGGCAACCTGTGAAAACGTCGACGACGAAAGGCAGTAGGCGAGGTCGCAGGCGGCCTCAAGGCGGTTGTACTCATCGTTATCCGAATTGTTATGCCAAAGCTGCTGCAGAATCAGCGCGATGGCGTCGAAGTCTTCGGTATCAAACGGTCGGTAGAGAACCCGCGAGACCATGGTGCCTCTTTCTATTGCGGATGCATATCGAGCACAGTTCTACCACGCCATTGGCATCTAATTATGGTGCCCCTGTGTTCCATCAACTCACCGTGCCCAGTGGCGCTCCTGCAACCCCCGCTCGCAAACTTTTTCTGCACAGCCGTACGTTGCGGGGTGCAACGTCGCGCTCGATGCGCTACATTGAATCAGTATTTTCAATGCCGCTGCGCGAGCGCTGCAGATCGACGTATCACCGACTCACAGAGCACGGCGGCGTACCAGACAGGAGGACTGCATGGGATCTGATGTGAAGATCGCACGCGCGTTGATTTCGGTTACCGATAAGACGGGCGTCGTCGATTTCGCACGGACGCTGGTCGATGACTTTGGCGTCGAGATCATCTCTACGGGCGGCACGGCTCGTGCCATCGAGGACGCGGGCGTCCCCGTAACCCCCATCGAGGAGTTCACGGGCTATCCCGAGATGATGGACGGCCGCGTTAAGACCCTGCACCCCAAGGTTCACGGCGCGCTGCTGGCCCGCCGCGATTCCGAGCAGCACATGCAGGAGGCGGCACAGCACGGCATTAAGCTGATCGACCTGGTCGTCGTCAACCTGTACGAGTTCGAGAAGACCGTCGCCAACCCCGAGGTCACCTTCGCGGATGCCATCGAGCACATCGACATCGGCGGTCCTTCCATGCTGCGCTCTGCCGCCAAGAACGCCGCGAGCGTTACCGTCATCTCCGACCCGGCCGACTATGATGCCGTCCTGGCCGAGATGCGCGAGACCGGTGGCTGCACCACGCTTTCCACCCGTCGTCGCCTGCAGGTGAAGGTCTACCAGACCACCGCCGCCTACGACACGGCTATCTCCCGTTGGCTCGCCGCCCACGCAAGCGACGTGGCGGACACCTCTGCCAAGCTCGAGATCTCGCTGGAGAAGGTCGACGACCTGCGCTATGGCGAGAATCCTCAGCAGAAGGCCACGGTCTATCGCTTTGCCGAGGGCTGCGAGAATACCGCGAGCTCGCAGTTCCCGCTCGTGGGCTCCGAGCAGATCCAGGGCAAGCCGCTCAGCTACAACAACTATCTGGATGCCGACGCCGCTTGGAACCTAGTCCGCGAGTTCGACGAGCCGGCCTGCGTGATCCTCAAGCATCAGAACCCCTGCGGCTCCGCCGTGGCCGAGGACATCACGGCCGCCTACGACCGCGCCTTCGCCTGCGATCCCAAGAGCGCCTTCGGCGGCATCATCGCCTGCAACCGCGAGGTTCCCTATGAGCTGGTTGAGCACTTTGCCGATCAGAACAAGCAGTTCGTCGAGGTTATCATCGCTCCGAGCTACACTGCCGAGGCGCTCGAGCGCATGGCCAAGCGACCCAACCTGCGCGTGCTGGCCACCGGCGGCGTGGACCACGGCGCCCAGGTGGAGCTGCGCTCCGTCGACGGCGGCATGCTGGTGCAGGAGGTCGACCACGTGACCGAGGATCCTGCGACCTTTACGTTCCCCACCGACCGCAAGCCCACCGACGCCGAGATGGCCGAGCTCGAGTTTGCCTGGAAGGTCTGCAAGGGCGTCAAGTCCAACGCCATCCTGGTTTCCAAGGGTAAGGCCGGCATTGGCATGGGCCCGGGTCAGCCCAACCGCGTTGACTCTGCGCTGCTTGCCTGCGAGCGCGCCGAGGACTTCTGCGAGCGCGAGGGCGTGGAGAAGGGCGGCTTTGCCTGTGCAAGCGACGCGTTCTTCCCGTTCCGCGACAACGTCGACGTGCTCGCCGCGCACGGCGTGACCTGCATCATCCAGCCCGGCGGCTCCAAGCGCGACGACGAGAGCGTCCAGGCCTGCAACGAGCATGGTATTGCGATGGTCTTCACAGGGGCCAGGCATTTTAGGCACTAGAGGCTTTCCCAAGCACCCGACCTTGCCCCTCAAACCGTCGCTTGCGTACATTTAGTACGCGGCGCTCCTCTTTCGGGGCAATCTCGGGCACTTGGAAAACCCTTAATGGGATGTTGTTCTATCCCATTAAGCCGATCGGTCGCCTGACCGTATCGTCAAAATAATCTCTGCAAAAGACGGCTGCTCCGTTTGGAGGGCCGTCTTTTTGGTATAAGAGGACGGAATGACTAACACGAAAGGTATGACCATGCCCCAGATTGATGATGCCGAGCTGTTTGGCAATGCCGAGGATCAGCGTGCGTACGAGGACTTTTGCGCCAATCAGGAGGCGGTCGAGAAGTTTACGCTCGACAAGCCCGCGCTTGTCTGCCGTTGGCGCATGTCCAACAAAAAGGTGCCCATGCTCAACCGCCACATTCGCGCGCTGTCCGAGCGCCTGGTGCAGGGCGAGCCGCTTACCCACAACATGCTCAGCTGGGCCAAACAACACGTTGAGTGGTCGCTTGCCGAGGGTGATTACACCGCACACGACGGCGTGCTCATGCTGGTGATCGACATCAACGGCAACGCCGCCATGACGGTGGGCGAGTACGAGCCGCTGGCCGATACGTCGGCCAAGGCGCTACGTGCCCGCTCCGCCGAGGCCCGCTCCGAGGCCGACGAAACCGGCGTGGCGCCCGAGCTGCTCGCCGCCGTCGATAACGGCGAGCTGGCCTTTGTGGCGCCAGCGGACGAGTGTCTGTGCGGCACGGCGACGCTCATTGAGCAGCTGGCCCAGACCAAGGGCATCCCGGTCACGCGTGTGGACATTCCCGCGCAGCTCAAGGGCGCGCTGTTCCTGGTGAGTGACGAGCACGGCGTGGTCCCCGCAACCGAGACGGACGCCGCCGAGGCCGACGCCGCCACGGTCGCCTTCTTCGCCGAAGGCTACGAAAAGCTCCGCGCCCGCCGCTAAATGATTTTTCTGGGACGGGGATTAAAGAATCATTTTGGTCCCCGCCACCGCTGCGAGTGCGAGGCGGACAAAACGCCCCCGCTCGCGAACAGTTCTGTCACCTGGCACCGCGCGAGGCGTGTACCTGCAGCTTTGCGGTCATAATGGGACAAGACAACCAAGAGGGGAGCGGAATCAATGGCGCTGATCTATATCGTTGAGGACGACGAGCCCATTCGTCGTGAGCTTGTCGACATCCTTGCCCGCGCCGGGTTTGAAGTCGAGGCCTGCGAATCGTTTGAGCATGTCTCGCGCGATATTCTCGCCACCGCGCCCGACCTGGTACTGCTTGACCTCACGCTCCCTGTCAAAGACGGCCAGCACATCTGCCATGAGGTCCGTCGCGAATCCGAGGTTCCCATCATCGTTCTCACGTCGCGCACGACCGAGATCGACGAGGTTATGGCCATGACGCTCGGCGCGGACGACTTTGTTCCCAAGCCTTACAGCGCCCGTGTGCTTGTGGCGCGCATCAACGCACTGCTGCGTCGCACCGCGGCGTCAGGCGAGCGCAGCACACTTGTCCACAAGGGGCTGGAGCTCGACCTCGCCCGCTCAATGGTCACCAACACGCAAACGGGCACCAGCACCGAGCTCACCAAAAACGAGCTGCGTATCCTCTCGCTGCTTCTGAGCCGCGCGGGCAAGATCGTTTCGCGCTCGGCCATCATGCAGGACCTGTGGGACTCCGACGCCTTCGTGGACGACAATACGCTCACCGTCAACATCAACCGCCTGCGCACCACGCTCGAAAAAATCGGCATCAAGGGGTATTTGACCACGCATCGCGGCCAAGGCTATTCGGTCTAGGGGCCGGCTATGTCGTTTGGCAAGTTCTTTAAAGATGCGCTGCTTCCCGTCGCCGTGTGGACGTGCGGTGTGCTGCTGAGCTGCTTTGTGCTGACGGTTGCCGGTGCACCCGTCTCTATCGTGGTCGTGGCGGTCGGCGTGTCCTTTATCTTTGGTATGCTCGGCATCGTGGTCGAGTACGCGCGTCGCCGCCGTTTTCTGCGTCAGCTGGAGCGCGCGGCCGAGGAGCTCGAGAGCCCCGCATGGGTGCAGGAGATGGTGCAATGCCCGACCTATGCCGAGGGCGAGCTCGAGTACGAGGTCTTGCGCCGGGTGGGCAAAGCCGCTTGCGACGAGGTTGCCGAAGGCCGGCGTCAGACCGATGACTATCGCGACTATATCGAGAGCTGGGTCCACGAGGCCAAACTGCCCCTGGCGGCGGCTCATCTAATTTTGGAAAACCTGGATGGCAGCGAAGACGACCTGTCTCGTGTGGATGACCTGGGCCGTGAGTTGGCTCGCGTGGAGCGCTATATCGACCAGGCGCTGTACTACGCGCGTTCGGAAGTCGTGGAGCGCGACTACCTGATTCGCCGCTGGGATCTCAAGACCTTGGTGACGGGCGCGATTAAGGCCAACGCGCGCGAGCTCATCGCGGCGCACGTGGCCCCGGTGTGCGAGAACCTCGACTTTGAGGTCTTTACCGACGAGAAGTGGCTCGAGTTTATTCTGGGCCAGCTCATTCAGAACAGCATTAAATATGCGCGCGAGGACGGCGCAAAGATCGTGTTTTCGGGCGCGTTGCTGGACGAGGGCCTGGCGAGCGAACGCATCGAGCTCACCGTCGCGGACAACGGCTGCGGCGTGAGCGCGGCCGACCTGCCGCGCGTGTTCGAGAAGGGCTTTACCGGCGATAACGGCCGCACCACCAAGCGCGCAACGGGCATTGGCCTCTACCTGGTGGCGCGTCTGTGCTCCAAGATGGGCATCGACGTCACCGCGGCATCCGACTCCGGCAAAGGCTTCGTCGTAACATTCGCCTTCTCAACCAACAAGTTCCAATACTTCGAGTAACGCACACGGCAAACGCCCGTCCAAACAAAATGTGCCGCCCCAAACGGGGCGGCACGCCATTTTTCCATCAGATAACTCGTTGAAGTAAGGCTGCGAAGGCCGCGGGGCCGGGAGGGGTTTCCTAAGGGCACATCCCGCAGCCGCAACGCGGCGAGGACGTGCCCGTGGAAACCCCGCAGGCCCCGCGGCCGGTGGGAGCAACGCTACTTCACGACCAAGATGTCGCAGTCCGTATTGCGCAGCAGGAACGTCGAAATCGAACCCAGGAGCGCATACTTGATCGAGGACAGGCCGCGGGCGCCGCAGAGCACCAGGTCGGGCTTAACCACGTCGAGCATCTCGTCCTTGAGCGTCTCGCGAATGCGGCCGGCGCGAATCATGACCTCGACCTCGGGAATGTCGGGATTGGCCTTGGCCTCTTCGAGCTGCTTGGCGATGGAGTTCTTAAATACCTCCTCTAGGCCGTTGACCAGATCGACCGGATAGGAACCAGCGCTCTCGAGTGCCGTGGAATCGATAACGTGGCCGATAATCAGCTTGGCGCCGTTGTTCGCGGCGACCTTGATGGCGCGTGCGAGCACAAAATCCTGCTGCTCAGTACCGTCGAGTGAAACAAATACCTTGGTGTAGCCCTCGTTCATGGTTTCCTCCTTGGTCTATCGCACGGGCGTGGGGCTCGTGCATCGGGCGGGCGCGGATGCGTGGCCGCCGGACACTTTATCTTGTTGCAGTTATACCCAAGGATTTGGGTTTGACCGCTCGCAATTCTGTGAACGGGCGAGTTTTTTGGTAAGGGTAGGCGCAGGCGCGCCGCCAACGGTTGATAATGGGACATCGCCCGCACCGTCCGCAGAACAATATCGGCGGGTGTCTAACGAGGGGGTCCCTTTGGATATCATTGAGCTTCTAAAATCTGCCTTCATGGGCCTGGTCGAGGGCATCACCGAATGGCTGCCTGTTTCGTCGACCGGTCACATGATCTTGGTGGACGAGTTCGTCAAGATGAACGTGAGCGAGACGTTCTGGAATATGTTCCTGGTCGTGATTCAGCTTGGCGCCATTTTGGCCGTCTGCGTTTTGTTCTTCTACGACCTCAACCCGTTTTCTCCCAGCAAGGGCAAGGAGGGCCGTCGCGACACCTGGGTGCTATGGGGCAAGATTGTGCTCGGCTGCATTCCCGCCGCGGCGATCGGTCTGCCGCTTAACGACTGGATGGAGGAGCATTTCTACAATGCTCCCGTCGTGGCGTTGGCGCTCATTGTGTACGGCGTGCTGTTTATCGTGATCGAGAACTGGCGCGCGAACAAGCGCGACCAGGCTGCTCTTGCCGGTTCGTTTGGTTCGCGTGCCGTGGTGGCGGGCGGACGTCCCGCCGGTGCGCATTTTGCCGCGCCCGCTGCGACTGCCGCCGCAGACGATGACGATAGCTTGGACTTTGGCTCCATCACTACGCTCGAGGATCTGAGCTGGAAGACCGCGCTGGGTATCGGTTGCTTCCAGGTGCTTTCGCTGATTCCGGGCACATCGCGCTCCGGCTCCACGATCATCGGCGGCCTGCTTTTGGGCTGCACGCGTTCGGTGGCGTCCAAGTTTACGTTCTTCCTGGCCATTCCCGTCATGTTTGGCGCGAGTGCGCTCAAGCTGGTCAAGTACTTTATTAAGGGCGGCACGTTCGGCACCAACGAAATCGCCATCCTGGGCGTGGGCTGCGTCGTCGCCTTTGTGGTGTCGCTCATTGCCATCAAGTGGCTTATGGGCTTCGTGCGCCGTCACGACTTCAAGTGCTTCGGCGTCTACCGCATCATCCTGGGCATCGTGGTGCTCGCGTACTTCTTTGTCCTGGAGCCTATGCTCGGCCTGTAACTTGGTTGACGCTGCGCGGCGACCAGAGCGACAACTTGTCATTCAAAGGGGGTGGCATGACCAAAAGGTCTATGCCGCCCCCTTTTCATGCCAATTTGTTCGCTCTGGCCGCCGCTCGCTGCTGCCATGACATCGGTGGCCCCCCAATGCACCAAATCCGCTGGGGCGGGCCTGACGGTGGCGCACGGAGTCGTGGTGTGATTTGCGTCGGTGTCCGCGCGGCTCGGTATACTGGTACGACTCAAACTATGGCGCCGCCCGCAGGCGCGCCGTCCGTCAGATGAGGAGTCGCCCATGACCCAGCCCCTGCCCTGGGAAAAGAACGCCGCGGTACCCGTACCGCCCGCGCCGGAACCCGTGCCGCTCGATGCATACACCGCCCCCGCTGCGCCGGAGCCCGAGCTCGTTCCGCTCGACATCTACGACGCTCCCGCGCCGGCGCCCAAGCCCGCCAAACCGCTCGTCGACATCGACAGCCTTAATCCCGCCCAGCGCGAGGCGGTCCTGTCCACCGAGGGCCCGTTGCTGGTGCTCGCCGGCGCCGGCTCGGGCAAGACCCGCGTCTTGACCTTCCGCATCGCACATATGCTCGGCGACCTGGGTGTTAAGCCTTGGCAGGTTCTTGCCATTACGTTTACCAACAAGGCCGCGGCAGAGATGCGCGAGCGTCTGGCGGCACTCATTCCCAGCGGCACCCGTGGCATGTGGGTGTGCACCTTCCATGCTATGTGCGTGCGCATGCTGCGCGAGGACGCCGACCTGTTGGGCTACACCGGCCAGTTCACCATCTACGATGACGATGACTCAAAGCGCATGGTGCGCGACATTATGCAGGCGCTCGGCATCGAGCAAAAGCAGTTCCCCATCAACATGATCCGCAGCAAGATTAGCTCGGCCAAAAACGCCATGATCGGCCCCGAGGACATGCTCAAGAGCGCCGATAGCCCCAACGACAAAAAGGCCGCGCAGGTCTACCTAGAGCTGGAGCGCCGCCTGCGCGCCGCCAATGCGATGGACTTTGACGACCTGCTCGTGCGCGCGCTCGAGCTGCTGCGCACCCGTCCCGAGGTGCTCGATAAGTACCAAGAGCGCTTCCGCTACATTAGCGTCGACGAGTATCAGGACACCAACCACGTCCAGTACGAAATCGCCAACCTGCTGGCCGCTAAGTACCAAAACCTCATGGTCGTGGGCGACGATGACCAGTCCATTTACAGCTGGCGTGGCGCCGACATCACCAACATCCTGGACTTTGAGAAGGACTTTAAAAACTGCAAGACCGTCAAGCTGGAGCAGAACTATCGCTCTACGGGTCACATCCTGAGCGCCGCCAACGCCGTGGTGCGCCACAACTCGCAGCGCAAGGACAAGCGCCTGTTTACGGCCGAGGGCGATGGCGAGAAGATCCAGGCCTTCCAGGCGAGCGACGAACGCGACGAGGGTCGCTGGATTGCCGGCGAGATCGAGAAACTGCATGCCAAAGGCACGAGCTACGACGACATCGCCGTGTTCTATCGCACCAACGCCCAGTCACGTATCCTCGAAGATATGTTCCTGCGCGCGGGCGTGCCCTACAAGATCGTGGGCGGCACGCGATTCTTCGACCGTGCCGAGATCCGCGACGTCATGGCCTACCTTAAGATGATCGTGAACCCGGCCGACGAGATGAGCGTCAAGCGCGTCATCAACACACCGCGCCGCGGCATCGGTTCCACCTCGATCCAAAAGATCGAGCAGCTGGCGCGCGACAACCGCTGCTCGTTCTTCCAGGCTTGCGAGATCGCGTGTGCCGAAACCGGCATGTTTAGCGCCAAGGTGCGCAACGGCCTGTCAAGCTTTGTGTCGCTGGTGCGCGAGGGTCGCCGCATGGACGGCGAGCTCAAGGACGTTGTCGAGATGATTGTCGATAAGACGGGCCTACTGCAGGCTTTCCGCGCCGAGGGCACCATGGAGTCCGAGAGCCGCGCCGAGAACATCCAGGAATTCCTGGGCGTCGCTGCCGAATTTGAGGAGACGCACGAGGACATCGAGGGTACGCTCGAGAGCTTGGAAGAGCTGCGCGCAGCCGGTGTTGCCGACGTGCCTGCCGGCGCCGAGCCCGAGCCCGTCGTGGTGAGCGCGCCTGCGCCCGAACCGGGGCCATCTGCCCCGGCATCCTCGTTTGAGGCACTCGTCGGCGCGCGCGATGCCGCGGGCTCCAATCCGCTCGATAGTCTGGCTGCTCCGGCGCTGTCTCCGCAGGATGCCCTGGCTGCTGCTATCGCGGGCAACGCGTATGCCGCGCCGACGGAGATGCCGGCGGGTGCCGTGCATGCCGACGAGATTGAGCGCACCTACGGTCCGCTCACCTGTAAGGCGCTGCCGGCACTCATGGAGTGGCTGGCCCTGCGCTCCGACTTGGATTCCCTGGCCGGCGAGACGCATGCCATCACCATGATGACCATCCACTCCGCCAAGGGCCTGGAGTTCCCGGCGGTGTTCGTGGCCGGCATGGAGGAGGGCATCTTCCCGCACGTGCACGACTTTGGCGGCAGCGATGACCCGGGTAAGCTTGAGGAGGAGCGTCGCCTGGCCTACGTCGCCATCACGCGCGCCCGCAAGCGCCTGTTCCTGACCTATGCGGCCACGCGTCGCACCTACGGCTCGACCTCTGCCAACCCGCGCTCGCGCTTCCTCAATGAGATTCCGTTTGAGGATATCGAGTTTAGCGGTATCGGTTCTGCCGGTTTTGAAGGCACGGGCTGGGAGAAGCGCGGCGACCGTCACGGCACCTTTGGCTCGGGCATGGGTTCGGATATGTATGGCGGCAAGGTGTTTGGCTCGCATACGCGCTCGACCGGCGGTTCCGGTTCGCGCGGTGGATCGAGCTTTGACGATTTCTTTGGCGGCAGCAGCTACGGGACCGAGCGCCATCGTGGGGTCTCGCCCGACGCCGGCCGTGTTGCCTCGACCTTTGGCTCGGGCGCGCCGCGAGCCAAAAAGCCGTCGTCCAAGGTGTCCCCGACGGTGGAGCGCAAGGTCGATCGCGCCAGCGCATCGCAGGACTTTGCCGCGGGCGATACCGTGAGCCATAAGACCTTTGGCACGGGTACCGTGATCTCGGTCGCCGGAGACATGATCGAGGTCCAGTTCGAAAAGACCGGCCAGACCAAAAAGCTCATGAAGGGATTCGCTCCGATCGTCAAGCTGTCGTGATCCTGGCGGACCTGGGCGGGCGTATAGGGCAACATCGCCTGCTCGGGCAGTCCTGCGCAAGACGGAGAGCACATTAAGTGCTCTCCTTTGCGTGCGGAACTCGCGATCGATGTTGCCCTATACGCCCGCCCAGGTCCTTGGGTAACGGTGCTTGCGAACGTCGCTCTGCTCGTTCGCTTTTTGATCTGGAGAGCCGGGTGGGCTGAATACTTAGACATGGCAAGGGGCTCCCCCGTTAAAGAACGGGGGAGCCCCTTGTTGCGTTTTGAATGGTGCGCTTGGCTTTGATGATTGATGATTTTATACGATTCAGTATAATTTCAGATAGACGCTAAAATGTAACCGAAATGAAAACAGTGATTGTACATGCTGATAAACTGCCTCCCAAAAAGACTCTTCTCTTTAGAGCTCGCTATCGACCCGGAGCCAGTTGAGATGCAGATTCCTCGCATGTATCTTGAGCGGTATTCGCTTCGCTTGGCACGGCTCGGCATGTCTAAACAGGGCCGTTTTATTGTTGCGGAACCAAAGGAACCGCCCAGTGTCATTTCGGCGCGAAATCTCGTCAGTGCGGTGCGCAAGTTAGATGTTCACCCGGTGGTAATTTGCTGGGATGCTATGGATTTAGGTTTTATGCGCGCGCTTTCTTCGGAGGGAATCGCATATATCCGAGATGAGCGAAATGCGTTCCTGCCGTTTATCGGAGCCGTTATTTCCGATGAGGTGCTGGGTGCTTCTCCCGCTGCTCCGCTTTCGCCCCAATCTCAACGAATCGTCCTAAATCTCATTGCGGGACGATGGGTTGACTGCTCCGCCGGCGACCTAGCGCGTCTGTGTGGCAAAAGCGCGGCAAGCGTCAGCGGCTATCTTTCGGAAATCGCCGCTATAGCTCCTGGGTTGATTATGCGGGACGGCAAAAAGCGTATATTGTGCGACGCCGGGCTGTCGACCGAGACGTTGCTAGATGGGTTTGAGGACTATCTTCGCACGCCAGTTTTAGAGCGAATCCGGCTCAAGAAGGTTATCGAGAGAACAGAGCTACGTGCCGTTGATGCGCTGCTTTCCGGTGTGTCTGCCCTTAGCTATATGTCCGACCTTGCCCATGAAGACTCTGCTCCAACCATTGCTCTCGAAAAATATCAGCTAGAGGCCTTGAAAGAGCATATGGGCGATAGATGGCTGGAGGCTCAGTGGTACGAACCGGCGGCAGTTGTGATTGAGGTCTGGTCGTATCCCGTGGACGCGCCGTCCGATATTAGTTTTGACGCGACGGGTTTGCAGTGTGTCGACCCGTTTTCCTTATACGTTGCTTGCGCAAAAGCAGATTACAAAGAAGATCGTCTGCTCGACGCGGTCGAACAGCTCAGGAGGACGATATGTCAAAAGTGAGGGGAATAGAGCGATTTGCCGATGCCATGAGCGGCTGTAAAGGCGGTTACGTCCTTATTGGTGGAGGGGCCTGCAGCGTTCTATTTGACAATGAGGGCGATTCGTTTAGAGCTACTGAAGACTTGGATATCGTCGTAATTGTTGATGGGGAAGGCGTTGAATTCGCCACTGCATTGTGGGCATTTATCAAAGCTGTCGGATATGAGACTGGGAAGGTCGGCGATGGAAAGTGCACTTACTATCGGTTCTGTTTGCCCGAAGGATCAAGGCAAGTCCTAGACTATCCCGGCCAAATTGAGCTATTCGCCCGACATCCTGATTTTGTGCTCGAAGATGAAACGAGCGAAGTGGCACCTCTTTCCTTTGACGGGGCCGTATCAAGTCTTTCGGCAATTATTCTCGACGATGGCTACTACGAATTTATTCGCGACAACGCAACGAACGTAGAGGGCATTACGTTGCTCGATGCGCTCCATATCATTCCCCTCAAGATGCGTGCACACATTGATATCAATAGGAGCTATGAAGAAGGGCGCCATTGCAACGATAAAGATCGACGAAAGCAACGCTCGGATATTGTTCGACTTGCGGGTTTGTTGCCGCCTTCGGCTCGCTTGGAGCTAATAGAGCAAATGAGGGCTGACGCCGGAGACTTCTTTGCGGACTTTTCTTCTTATGTAAATCGGCAGACCGATCGTAAAGAGAGAGCGCGTCTTCAGGACACATTATCGTTTCTCGAAAAGGTCTACCTATAGGCACCTTGATTCGTTATGTATGGTGAGGGGCTCTCCCGTTTGATGAGCGGGGGAGCCCCTTGTTGCTTTTTGATTGTCGTAACTAGCCAGAGGCTCGCCGGGACGGGACGCGGGGTTTGGTCGATCGCGAGTTCCGCACGAGCCGGAGAGCACTTAATGTGCTCTCCGTGCGAGCAGGACTGTCCGAGCAGGCGACCAAACCCCGCG
>CABUUK010000017.1 GCA_902494765.1 uncultured Collinsella sp. | reverse complement strand
TCGTGCACGCGGTCGGCCAGGGCGGTCATCCGCTTGCCGGCCTCGTAGACGTTCCTGCCGTCCTCGAGGTAGCCCTCCTGGTCGAAGTGCATGATCTCGATCTTCTCGGTCTCCTTCATTCCCGCTCCTTTCACGAGCAGTTTGAATTGTCGCACGGAATGGACAGGCTTGCCGCCCCGTCTCGCCGCTTAACCTTGTGGACATCTTGGCCCCAAGCTCAACAATTCAAAGGTTCTTAATACCAGTGAACGATTACAGGTTAGCCGTTTTTAATACCGATTTTTTGATTTCATCCTCCCCTCTCGGTAGACGGTCAGTTTTTGCCGTTCATCGGTCATGCGACACATGTCCGTAAAAAAATGAGCACCCCGCCGTGCACGAGGATGCTCTAGACGCTAATAGTTGTAGGTATATCCGCCGGCATCACCGCGGTTAAAAGACTTGGCATGCTCGATCGCCTGCCCACTCGAGTCATAGGTCATGCATTCCAGTACGAGCGCCAGGTCGCCCGGCTCAAGATTGAGCAAACTCGCATCGCGTGCGCCCAGCGCTTCAATATCGAGTTTCTCAATCGACTTGTCCGGTTTGCGCCCCAACATGTCGTAGGTCTCGAACAGGCTGAAGACCGAAATGTCCACGTCTTCGATGCCCGGAAACAGCAGACACGGAATCAGCGTCATCTCAATCGACACGGGCTCCCCATCAATGCAGTTGAGACGGCGCACCGAGTAAAGCAGATCGTCCTCGGCGATGCCAAACAGGTCGGCGTAATACGGGCCGGCGTAGCGTTTGGAGCGCGCCAGAATGCGCACCGACGGCGTCGCGCCCGACGCCAGAACCGACTGACGGAAGCCGCCCTTGCGTTCGTGCTCGTCAAACCACTTGTGTCCCACAAAGGCGCCCTTGCCCTGCACGCGACGAATCTGGCCACTTTTGACCAGCTCGTCCATGGCACTTCGGATTGTCAGGCGCGTCGTGCCAAACTCCTCGGCCAGCTCGTTTTCGGACGGAATCATCGAGCCCGTCGGGTAGTCGCCGCGCTCGATTCGCTCCGCAATGCAGCGGCGAATTTGTTTGTAAACCGGCAAGTCTTCTACTGCATCAGCCATTCGACACCTACCTTCGTCGCAACGCCGTCTGCCTCGCCGTTATCGGCAAAACGATACTTGGTCGGCAGAATCACGGACTTGCAATACTCGACAAAGCCATCGTTCTCGTCACGCTCGTGCGAAGCCTTGTAAAACACCGGCGTGCCCTCCTGAGCACCCAGCAACTTGGCCTCGTCGGCGTTCAGACGGCTGATGGAAATATGCTCCTTGCCGTGCGTCACATGGACATTCCCTTCTTTGAGCAAAACGTCGTAGAGGCTTTCCTGCTCAAAATCGTGATCGGGAAGCGAGGGGCACAAAGACAGATTGACGTGGGCCGTCTCAATCGACGCCGGGGAACCATTAACCACGCGCACACGTCGAATGCAGAAAAGCGGCATGCCCAGGTCGATCTGGGCCTTTTGGGCCAGATCGATATCGGCGTACACGACCTTGGACCAAACCAGGCGTGCGGTCGACTTTGAGCCAACCCTCTCCACCGCCTGCGTATAGTTCCATGTTTCCTGAAAGATGTTCAGCGGTTTGGGAGGACACACATAGGTGCCCGAACCGCGGCGGCTTTCCAAAGTTCCGCACGAAATAAGGCGCGCGATCGCAGCACGCAACGCCGTGCGCGACACGCCCAGCTCTTCACAGAGCACACGCTCGGCGGGCAGCCGGTCGCCACCCTGCAGGTCATAATGATTGATATACCAAAGAATGCCCTCAAAGGCGCAATCTTTGGGCGGAATCGCATATGGTTCACTCGGCATGGGCACGGCTCCTCAACCGCTTGATGCTGCAGACATCATTGCTCCGGACGCCCCATGGCGTCGAAGGCTTCTTTGATCTGCTCCGCAACGTTCCGATACGACCGATATAGGCCGGAGTCTCGCTTGACTTCGCCCGCGGTCACCGGAATCTCAAGCTTCGAAATCTCATCCTCGCCGGTTTGCACGGCAACGATGACACCCATACCAAGGCACATATTACGCTTGGCAGCATTGTTTTTGGTAGCCTGAGCTGGATTAATCAAAATCTGCTGAGCTAGTTCGCGATTGCTAAGCTCCGGCACATCCTCGGGATTTCCGGTCTCGACAATCTCGCACTGCAGCACATCCGCGTAGTCAAAAATCCTCGGGGTCGCACCGCGCTGATGCACGGCCCACTTGCGGCGCGTGGCGTCCTGGTAGATAGCCGGCAAAAATGTAAACCGCGGCGGGTCCAAAATCGTATCCGTGATGGTAAACACATCGGGATCAAAGGCATCCTGCGGGTTTTTCTTCTTGAACAGCCCCATATCAGCCTCCCGTACTAGCATTAAACAACTCATGCTGAATATAGCACCAATTTCAAGCCGCCGCCTTACCCTATCGGTGCGCGGCGTCTATGGCTCGCCCAGCGGAAGAGTTCACGGACGAGGGCCGGAGTGCCTGCCTTGTTTTGAGAAGTGGGCTCCGCGAACTTCTCAAAACAAGGCAGGCACTCCGGCCCCGCCGGCAAATAGCAGACACTCCGCATGCAATCTATGCAAACAAACAAGTACGTTTAGCTACATTCGGTAAGTTCGAGCACGCTGCCCTTAACGATAAGCGCCGGCTCCAGGACGACCTCTTCGGCACGCCTGCCGCCCCTACCGGCAAGACGCTTGGACATGCAGCCAAAAGCATGCTCCGCAAGGACACCAGGATCCTGCTCAATCGCGGTCAGCGCCGGCTCAAAGAGAACGTCGGCCGCCGAGTTGTCATAGCTCACCACCGAGATATCGCCCGGGATGCTCTTCCCCATCTCGTGCAAGCGCTTGAGCAGACCGAGGGCAATGTTATCCGAACTTGCGAACACAGCGGTGGCATCAGTTGCGAGCACCGCCTCCGAGGCCTCGTAGGCACTCGGAATGTAGTACTCGCTCTCAAACTCCAAACGTGCGTCGATAGGCAGGCCAACCTCGCGCAGCGCGCGCTCATAGCCGGCAAGTCGCTTACGCCCCGTATTGGAACGGCGCGCGTTAACCAAGCAGGCAATGCGACGGTGACCCTGCTCGATCAGATAGCGAGTGGCCATGTAGCCACCCATCTCGTGGTCGAACATCACTTTGTCGCACTCGAGCCCCTCAATGGCACGGTCGACCATCACGGCAGGGATAGGCAGATGGCTGACTTCTTCGCGCAGGGCGCGGTCGTCGGAGAACTCGTCGCCCACAACCAGGAAGACACCATCAACGCCGCGCGTTACCAGCTGGCGCAGCAGCTCCAGATCGTCGTCGGCACTTCCACCCGAGCTGGTAATGAAGAGCGCATAGCCGTCCTCGCGGCAGCGCTTTTCCAGGCTACCGGCGAGCGAGGCAAAAAAGCGGCTCTCGATGTTAGGGACGATAAGGCCCAGCGTGCGCGACTCGCGCATGACCAGGCTACGCGCAATCTGATTAGGAACATAGTGGTTGCGCGCCGCAACCTCCTTGATGAGCTTGCGGTTTTCTTCCGAGATGCGACAGGGCCGATTATTGAGAACAAGCGAGACCGACGAGGGGGAAAGCCCCACCTCCTGGGCAATCTGCTTGAGGGTGACTTTGTTGGCCATCTCGCTCCTTCCAGGTTTACGCGCAATCTCTTGAAAGTATAGCGACCGCCCCTCTACCTCGGTGATAAACACTTTACCAATCCGGTAGACGGCTGTTTTATCGCCGCGATTGGTGCAAAGTAACCTGACCCCTTTGCACCATGTGATGCATTGGGGTCAGGTTACTTTGCACCAAATCCATCCGGGTGGGGTATATTGCATTCGATTAATGAAAACGACCACCATAAGGCGGATATTCGTATGCACGAGAACGACTTTTTTAACGAGGACCTGCTCTGCGCGCTCGCCGGTGTTGCCGGCGAGGACAACGTGCTCATGAGCGAGCCCATGCGCGAGCACACCACGTTTAAGATCGGCGGCCCGGCCGATGTCTTTGTCACGCCCGACACCGAGCAGGGCCTCGTCGCCACGCTTGACACCTGCTATCGCTGCGATCTGCCACTCACCATCGTGGGCAACGGCTCCGACCTGCTCGTCGGTGACAAGGGTATCCGCGGTGTCGTCGTGGCACTGGGCGAAGGCCTCTCTAACATCACCGTCGACGGCACGCATGTTACGGCAGCAGCCGGCGCCTTGCTTTCCGATGTCGCCGCGGCTGCCGCCGAAGCCTGCCTCACCGGCATGGAGCCCCTCTCGGGCATCCCCGGCTCGGTCGGCGGCGCCTGCTATATGAACGCCGGTGCCTACGGCGCCTGCATGGCCGATGTTTTAGAGTCCGTGCGCGTCTATAAGCCCGCCCGCGCGCTCGACGACGGCACCCGCGGCAGCGGCAATATCATCGAGTTCGATGTCGACGAGCTTAACCTGGGCTATCGCAAGAGTCGCATCGCCGACGACGGCTTTATCGTGCTCTCTGCCACCTTTAGCCTCGCCCCAGGCAACGCCGCGATGATCAAGGCCGACATGGACGACTACCGCCAACGCCGCGAGGACAAGCAGCCGCTCGACATGCCGAGCGCCGGCTCCACTTTCAAGCGCCCCGAGGGCCACTTTGCCGGTAAGCTCATCATGGACGCCGGCCTGCGCGGCCACGCTATCGGCGGCGCCCAAGTGAGCGAGAAGCACTGCGGCTTCATCGTCAACGCCAACCACGCCACCGCCGCCGACGTCGACGAACTCATCCGCCACATCCAAACAACCGTCAAAGACCAATTCGGAGTAGACCTACAACCCGAAGTCCACCGAGTAGGCGAATTCCTCTAACAAAGAAGGCCCCGAAAGGGGCCTTCACCATATTTATTCAGATAACCCAGTCCGGTGTGTCGCGCTCAGGACCCGAGAGGGCCGCGATAGTCCGAGAGGCATAAGGTTGATCGCGAGTTCCGCACGAGCCGGAGAGCACTTAATGTGCTCTCCGTGCGAGCAGGACTGTCCGAGCAGGCAACCTTATGCCTCTCGGACTGTCCCGGCCCAACTTATCGTTACGACAGCGCGATACCGCCGAGCCAGCCCCAGCGCACGCCAGAGCCAGTGCCGTAGAACCCAATGAACGAGTCAAGCGACCTCGACGTGATGGCGCCCTCGTTACTCATAACGATGCCGCCGCCAACGTAGATGCCCACGTGGCCATAGATCAGGCCCGGTATGCCGGTGCCGCTATGCGATGAGTCGGCAACAATCATACCCACCTGCAGCGCCGAGCGGTCGGAGCTATAGCACCAGGCGTTAAACATATCGCACGCGTTACCGCCAAAGTAGCCAACGCCGGCGTTACGGAAGACATTGGTAACCCACGCCGCGCACCAGTTCTGACCCGGCGAAGGCGTGGAGTAGCACGCGTTGACGACGGCCTGCTGCTTGCCCGAGCCGGCATTCTGCTGCGGAGTTCCGGGCGCATACGACCCACCGCCCGAGCTCGAACCACCCGAGTAGGAATTGTTCTTGTTCGCGGCGGCCGCGGCAGCGGCGGCGGCCTTCTTGGCAGCCTCCTCGGCCTGGGCGGCAGCGAGAATCTCTGAATCGCGCTGAGCCATGAGCTCCTTGACGTCGTCGGAAAGACCGCTCAGCACGGTCTGGACCTCTTGCTGCTTGGCCTGCATATCCTGCATCTGGGCAGTCTGCTGGTCCTTGAGCTTCTCCAAGTCGGCCTTCTGCGACTCGAGCTCGGTCTTTTGCGCATCGAGCTCTTCCTGGATGGTCTGAATGTCCTCGATGGCGTCGCGGTCGCTCTTGTTGATCTTCTCAACATAGTGCGCATTGGCGACGAGCTCCTCAAACGAACCCGAGGCGAGCAGCAGCGACAGGACGTTGGTGCCGCCCGACTTATAGCTGGCGGAAACGCGATCGGAAAGATCGCCGCGCTTCTTTTTGAGCTCGGCCTTCTTTTCGTCAATCTGCGCCTGCGTGCTGTCAATCTGGCCCTGTACGCCCTCGATATCGTTGAGGGTCTGGGCGTTCTTGTTGGCCAGCGCCGCGTATTCATTTGCGATGCTGTCGAGCTGGGCCTGGACCTCGTCAAGCTGAGCCTGGGCCGCATTGAGCTTGTCGGTGGTTTCCTTGGTGGCCTCCGCAGCATGGGCGCGAGCGGGCAGACCAAAAAGAACGGCTACAGAAGCTGCGCCGAACAGGGCCTTGAGGGCAGTGCGACGCGAAAGCTCCTGGGAAAGGATGGAATCGCTGTTTGGTGACATATCTACTCCGTTACATGTTTATTTATATGTCGCTCAACTCATACATATTAGCGTACATCCGGCGCATCCCAACGATTTCCACGAACGGCAGCAAACCGTATGGTCGGCGGCTCATATGCAAACGTCAAGGTCGAGGGTATGCCCACGCCAAACATTTCCATGAGTACGTTAGCATGTTCATCTGCTTTTCCTGCCCTGCACGTTTTGGGTGCCCCTGCCTGCGCTATACTCCCCTCAAGAAGTGTTCCTGATTCGATAGGAGACTACATGTCCAAAGCACTCGACCCCAAAGACACCTGCGTCCTCGTAACCGGTGGCGCCGGTTTTATCGGCTCGCACACCGTCGTTCAGCTGCTCGAGGGCGGCTACCAGGTCGTCATCGTCGATGACCTTTCCAACTCCAGCGCCGTCGCCGTCGACCGCGTCAAGACCATCGTGGGCGAAGAGGCTGCCAAGAACCTCACCTTCTACGAGGCCAACGTGCTCGACCGCGAGGCCATGAACAAGATCTTCGACACCCATCAGATCGACCGCGTCATCCACTTCGCCGGCTTTAAGGCCGTCGGCGAGTCGGTGAGCAAGCCCGTCGAGTACTACCACAACAACATCGAAAACACCCTGGTGCTCATCGACGTCATGCGCAACCATGGCTGCAAGTCCATCATCTTCTCGAGCTCCTCGACCGTCTACGGCGACCCGGACAACCCGCCCGTCACCGAGGAAGACCCCAAGAAGCCCGCAACCAACCCCTATGGCTGGACCAAGTGGATGATCGAGCAGATCCTTATGGACGTTCACACCGCCGACCCCGAGTGGGACGTTGTGCTGCTCCGCTACTTCAACCCCATCGGCGCCCATCCGTCGGGCCTGATCGGCGAGGACCCCAAGGGCATCCCCAACAACCTGGTGCCCTATGTCGCGCAGGTTGCCGTGGGCAAGCTCGAGGCCGTTCAGGTCTTTGGCAATGACTACCCCACTCCCGACGGCACCGGTGTGCGCGACTATATCCACGTTTGCGACCTGGCCTCGGGCCACGTTGCCGCCCTCAACTGGATGAACGGCAAGACCGGCGTCGAGATCTTTAACCTGGGCACCGGCACCGGTACCTCGGTGCTCGAGGTCGTCGCCGCCTTCTCCAAGGCCTGCGGCAAGGAGCTGCCCTATGTGATTCGCGAGCGCCGCGCCGGCGATATCGCCGCCAACTGGTGCGATGCCTCAAAGGCCGAGCGCATGATGGGCTGGAAGGCTCAGTACAACATCGCGGACATGTGCCGCGATAGCTGGAACTGGCAGAGCCACAACCCCAACGGCTTCGCCGACGCCGAGTAGCAAAAACCTACATACCACTCTTGCCCCGATCTCACGTTGTGAGGTCGGGGCCTTTTCATGGCATGTAACCATTCGCCGAAAATCGACCAACTTTTTTATCTTGCCTGTACATGTTTAAACAACATGTTTTACAATAGGCATATCGAATCAGAACATCGGGGGCGGACTGCACATCCATCGGCAGGCCGACCCCACAACAAGAAGGTTGGTGAGCGCATTCATGGAGCGTGCAAGCGGCGTCCTCATGCCCGTCTCATCTCTGCCCGGACCATACGGAATCGGCGGCTTTGGCTGGAATGCCTACGACTTCGTCGATTTTCTCGCCTCGTGCAAACAACATTACTGGCAGATTCTGCCCCTTACGACGACCAGCTATGGCGATTCGCCCTATCAGTCGTTCTCGGCCCGCGCGGGCAACCCCAACTTTATCGACTTTGCCGAGCTTATCGAGGCAGGGTATCTGGAGCAGCGCGATATCGATGGCGTGTATCTGGGATCCGACCCCAGCAATGTCGACTACGGCGCTATCTTTGGCGGCCGCCGTCAGATTCTCGACCGCGCCGCTGAGCGCTTTGCTGCCGACAAGCCGGCCGATTTCGACGACTTTATCCAGGCAAACGAGGACTGGCTCATTCCCTACTGCGAGTTTATGACCGTAAAGGAGGAGTACGGGCTCAAGGCTTTTTGGGAGTGGCCCGAGGAGCTCCGCCGCCGCGGCGAGGCATCCAACAAGATCTGCGCCGCCCATCCCGAGCGCATGCTTTACCACCAGATGACGCAGTACTTCTTCGATCGCCAGTGGAGCCGCCTCAAGGCCTATGCCAACGAGCGCGACATCCTGATCATCGGCGACCTGCCCATCTACGTCTCGCGCGACTCCGTCGAGATGTGGGCCACGCCCGAGCTCTTTAAGATCGACGCCGCCGGCAATCCCGTCAGCGTCGCGGGAACGCCGCCCGACCAGTTCTCGGCCACCGGCCAGTACTGGGGCAACCCCATCTATGACTGGGATGCCATGGAAGCAGACGGCTTCTCCTGGTGGGAAGGCCGTATCCGAGCCGCCCTCGACATGTACAACATCATCCGTCTGGACCACTTCCGCGGTTTCGAGGCATTTTGGGAGGTGCCGTTCTCCTCTCCCGATTCGTCATATGGTTCGTGGACGCAGGGACCCGGCCTCAAGCTCTTCAAGGTGCTCGAGGAAAAGCTCGGCACGCTTCCCATCATTGCCGAAGACCTGGGCTTTCTTACCCCTGGTGTCATCGACATGCGCGACACCACGGGCTTCCCTGGCATGAAGATCCTGCAGTTTGCCTTTGAGGGCACCAACTCGTACTACCTGCCGCACAACTACATTGCCAACACCGTCGCCTACGTCGGAACGCATGACAACGAAACGGCACGCGGCTGGTATGAGGGAACGGCCACCCCGCGTCAGCGCGAGCAGGCGGCCCTGTATACCCACCAGCAGGCAGGCGAGTCCATGGCCGACGCGCTCAACCGCACCATCGCCGCCAGCGTGAGCGATACCTGCATCTACACCATGCAGGACCTGCTCAATCTGGGCAACGAGGCGCGCATCAACACTCCCGCCACCCTGGGCGGAAACTGGACCTGGCGTATGCTCGATGGCGCCATCACCCGCGAGCTCGAGCACAAACTCACCGACTGGACCGAGACCTACTTCCGCATCCCGTCAGAAGCCGAAATCGAGCTTCCCCAATAGGAGCTACCGCGCCCGATCCCACCCCACCGTGTGGACGCGGCCGTTTTTCCCGCGCGAGGCCACCCCAATCCCCTCGCGCGGGCTTCTTTTGAATTATTGACATGTAGACAACTCACCACAGGAGGAAACATGCCCCGTATCGATCTTGCGGATCTTGCCGAGCAGTCCTTTGGAACTTCGCTCGAGCAACTCGATGACCGCCGCATTTACAAACTGCTGGTCAAACTCGTGCAGGAGCGCTCTGCCGCCTGCCCGCTCAACAATGGCAAGAAAAAGCTCTATTACATCTCTGCTGAGTTTTTGATTGGCAAACTGCTGATCAACAACATGATCGACCTTGGCATCTATGCCGAGGTTAAAGACCAGCTCACCGCTGCCGGCCACGACCTCAACAAGATTGAGGAGTTTGAGGTCGAACCGTCGCTGGGCAACGGCGGCCTGGGCCGTCTGGCCGCGTGCTTCCTGGATTCCATTGCCACGCTGGGCCTTACCGGTGACGGTGTGGGCCTCAATTACCATTACGGCCTGTTCCGTCAGCGCTTTGCCGACAACCAGCAAAAGGCCGTCCCCGACGAGTGGCTTAGCGAGCAGGACATCCTGATCGATGACGACCGCTCCTACACCGTCGAGTTTGGCGATTTTGCCGTCACCTCCAAGCTCGTCAACATCGATGTGCCCGGTTACGGTCAGCCCACCAAGAACCGCCTGCGTCTGTTCGACCTGGCGAGTGTCGACGACGGCCTGGTCCCCGGCAGCTCCATCGACTTCGACAAGACGAAGATCGCCAAGAACCTCACCTTGTTCCTCTATCCGGATGATTCCGATGAGCAGGGCCGCCTGCTTCGCATCTACCAGGAGTACTTCATGGTGAGCAACGCCGCCCAGCTCCTGATCGACGAGGCCGTCGAGCGCGGCAGCAACCTGCACGATCTGGCCGACTACGCCGTGGTCCAGATCAACGACACGCACCCCACCATGGTCATTCCCGAGCTCATCCGCCTGCTCACCACCGAGCACGACATCGAGTTTGACGAGGCCGTTACCATCGTGCGCTCCATGGTCGCCTACACCAACCACACGATCCTTGCCGAGGCGCTCGAGAAGTGGCCGCTCGCCAGCCTGCAGAAGGTCTCGCCCGCCATCGCCGACATCATCGTCAAGCTCGACGAGGTTGCCAAGGCCGAGCACGACGACCCGCGCGTCGCCATCATCGACGAGCACGACACCGTCCACATGGCCCACATGGACATTCACTTTGGCTTCTCCATCAATGGCGTCGCCGCACTCCACACCAAGATTCTGGAGGACACCGAGCTTCACCCGTTCTACGAGATCTATCCCGAGAAGTTCTCCAACAAGACCAACGGCATCACCTTCCGCCGCTGGATCCATGGCGCCAACCCCGCGCTCGCCAGCCTGCTCGACGATGTGATCGGCACCGATTGGCGCAGCACCGGCGACCTGAGCAAGCTCGCCGAATTCGCTAACGACAAGGATGTTCTTGAGCGCCTGGCCGCCACCAAGGCCGAGGCCAAGACCATCATGCGCCAGTTCATGGCGCTCGAGCAGGGTGTGACCATTCCCTCCAACGCCATCATCGATGTTCAGGTCAAGCGTATCCACGAGTACAAGCGCCAGCAGATGCTCGCGCTCTACATCATCTGGAAGTATCTCGACATCAAGAACGGCAATAAACCCGAGCACCCCATCACCATCATCTTCGGCGGCAAGGCGGCACCTGCCTACACCATCGCCCAGGACATCATCCATCTGATTCTGACGCTGTCGCAGTGGATCGCCAACGACCCCGACGTGACCCCCTACCTGCAGGTTGTCATGATCGAGAACTACAACGTCACCGCTGCTGAGCGTGTGATCCCCGCCGCCGATATCTCCGAGCAGATCAGCTTGGCCTCCAAGGAGGCGAGCGGCACCTCCAACATGAAGTTCATGCTCAACGGTGCTTTAACCCTGTGCACGCTTGACGGTGCCAACGTGGAGATTGCCGAGCTCGTGGGCGACGAGAACATCTATACCTTTGGTGCCTCATCCAAGCAGGTCGAGCAGCTCTACGCCGACGGCAGCTATAACGCCGGCGCACTCTACCGCAAGCCCGGTATCAAGCTGCTGGTGGTCTTTATCACCAATCCTGCCTTTATGGCGACCGGCAACGCCGAGCGTCTGCAGCGCCTGCACGACGACATCAAGGGCAAGGACTGGTTTATGGCCCTGCTCGACATTGAGGAGTACATCCAGACCAAGGAGCGCGTGCTAGCCGACTACGAGGACCAGGACGCCTGGATGCGCAAGGCGCTGATCAACATCGCCAACGCCGGCGCCTTCTCGTCTGACCGCACGATCTCCCAGTACAACGACGAGATTTGGCACCTGAGCTAATTTCGTTTCCTTTACCCATCCTCTTGAAAGCGGAGTCGCGGCAACGCGGCTCCGCTTTTTGTGCCGATACGCCGGCCCGTGATTTGTCTCGACCAAACAATCTCGATCTGTAACAGCTACTCGGTAAAAACGGCCCCAGCTGTTACAGATTGAGACATACCGGCCCCTCCCCTTGGGTTTATCTCAATCTGTAACATCTAGCAGCTGAAATTCACCTTTGGTGTTACAGATTTAGATGAAATGGTTAGCTCAGCGGAACCGTCTCGATCTGTAACATCTAACGTCCGAAATCAGCCTCACCCGTTACAGATCGAGACAAACGACCGGTCAGACAGCCCCAACACAAAGAAAGGCTCCCCTCTCGCCCAGTGGACGGGAGGGGAGCCTTATATGTGACCGCGGCAAAAGGATGGCAATACCGCAGTCGCCCAAAGGAAGGGCCTGGATGCACCGGGCCTAGATAAGGTTCTTGCCAGAGACCTTATCGAAGAGGTGGGTCGCGTTCTTCTCGAACTTGAACCAGATGGTGTCGCCAGCCTTGAGCGCGCCCTTGGCCTCGAGGTCGACGACGGGGATAATCAGGACAAACTGGCCGTCGGGAGCGGTCACGTGGACATGCTCGGTCGAGCCCATGAGCTCGGTCACCTCGACGGTACCCTGGAGCGCGCCCTCCTCGCCCTTGTCGGCAAGCAGGATCTGCTCGGGACGCACGCCGGCCGTAATCTCCTTCACGTCGCCGCCGTCCCAGTTGAGGGCAAGCTGAGCGCAAGTCTCGGGGGCGAGCGCCACGTTCATATCCTCGGTCTTGACGGTAAAGCCGTTGCCCGAGCGCACCAGCTGGGCATCGAAGAAGTTCATCTGCGGCACGCCGATGAAGCCGGCGACGAAGATGTTCGCGGGATGGTTGAAGACCTCCTGCGGCGTGGCGATCTGCTGGACAACGCCGTCCTTCATGACCACGATACGGTCACCGAGGGTCATAGCCTCGGTCTGGTCGTGAGTAACATAAATGAACGTGCCCTTGATCTCGTGGCGCAGCTTAATGAGCTCGGCACGCATCTGGTTACGAAGCTTGGCGTCCAGGTTGGACAGCGGCTCGTCCATCAGGAAGACCTTGGGGTCACGCACGATGGCGCGGCCGATAGCGACACGCTGGCGCTGGCCGCCGGAGAGCGCCTTGGGCTTACGGTCGAGGTACTCGGTAATGCCCAGAATCTCGGCAGCAGAGCGAACCTTGCGGTCGATCTCGTCCTTGGGAACCTTCTTGAGCTCGAGCGTAAATGCCATGTTCTCGTACACCGTCATATTGGGGTACAGAGCGTAGCTCTGGAACACCATGGCGATGTCGCGGTCCTTGGGCGCCACGTCGTTGACACGCTTGCCGTCGATGAGCACATCGCCCGAGGTAATGTCCTCCAGGCCGGCGACCATGCGCATCGTCGTGGACTTACCGCAGCCAGAGGGGCCAACGAGGACGACGAACTCCTGGTCGTGAACGGTGAGGTTGAAGTCCTCTACAGCGAGCACACCGTCCTCGGTAACCTTGAGGTTGTGCTTCTTCTCCTCGGTCTTCTTCTTTTTGCCAAAGAAGCCCTTCTTTTTTGACTCGTTGTTGGGATACACCTTCTGAACATGTTTGAGAACGATCTCGGCCATGTCTCTACCTTTCGATATGCGGCGCCGCGCTGAGGGGCGCCGCAGAAACTTGCAAAACAGTTACGGCATCAGCCCTTGACGGCACCTGCCACCACGCCGTCGATGATGTACTTCTGACAGAGGATGTACATGATAACGATGGGGATAACGACCATCATGATGCAGGCCATCATGGGGCCGAGCTCGACGTGGCCGTAGCCGCCGCGGAAGTACTGGATCAAGATAGGAATGGTCTTGTACTTGGTGGAGTCGAGCGTAAGGTAGGGCAGCAGATAGTCGTTCCAGACCCACATGGTCTCGAGGATGCCGACCGAAAGATAGGTGGGCTTCATGATGGGAAGGACGATCTTAAAGAACACCTGGACCGGGTTGCAGCCATCAATCATGGCCGCCTCCTCGATCTCGAGCGGGATGTTCTTTACAAAACCGGCGAACATAAAGACCGCCAGGCCCGCGCCAAAGCCCAGATAGATAAAGCAGATGTTGAACGGCGTGTTAAAGCCGATGCGGTCCGCCAAATTGGACAGCGTGAACATGAGCATCTGGAACGGCACGACCATCGAGAACACGAACAGGTAATAGAAGAAGTTCGAGATCTTGTTGTTGACACGAACCACGTACCAAGCGCACATGGAGCAGCACACCAAGATCAGCACGACCGACGTGACCGTGATGATGAGCGAGTACATAAATGCCGAGGCAAAGCCCTGCTCGTTAAGGGCGTGCATGTAGTTTGCGAGGCCGTTGAACGTCTCGGGCGTGAGCAGATCGAATGCCGTGGTGGTGCTGATTGCGGTCGCTTTCTTAAAAGAATTAAGCGCAATCATGAACACGGGGTAGATCCACGCGAGCGACAGGATCGTAAAGAAAATCGAGAGCGCGCGGTTGATAACCTTATCGCGTTTCATTACTGCTGCACCTCCTTGGACCTCGT
Source organism: uncultured Collinsella sp. (assembly GCA_902494765.1). GTDB lineage: Bacteria > Actinomycetota > Coriobacteriia > Coriobacteriales > Coriobacteriaceae > Collinsella. The sequence goes on along the minus strand of CABUUK010000017.1, from coordinate 22,733 downwards.
GGCCTTAAGCTGGATCATGGAGATGGCCACGACCAGGATGCAGAAGATAACCGCCTTGGCCTGACCAATGCCCTGCCATGCGATACCGGCACGCGAATAGAACGTGTTGTAGATGTTCAGGGCGAGCATCTCGGTGGAGTGCGCGGGGGCGCCGCCGGTGAGGGCGAGGTTCTGGTCGAACAGCTTAAAGCCGTTGGTGATGGACAGGAACAGGCAGATGGTGATGGTCGGCATCAGGTTAGGGATCTTAACCTTCCAAAACGTCTGCCATGCCGTAGCGCCGTCGACCTTGGCGGCCTCGATGTAGTCGGACGGAATGGACTGCAGACCAGCGATGTAGATGATCATCATGTAGCCGACCTGCTGCCACAGGGTCAGGATGATAAGGCCCCAGAAGCCAGCAGCAGAGTTAAGAGCGATGAGCTGGGCGCCCACGTTGGAGAGCAGGCAGTTGATCAGAATCTGCCAGATGTAGCCCAGCACGATGCCGCCGATCAGGTTAGGCATAAAGAAGATCGTACGGAAGATGTTGGTGCCCTTGAGCGCTTTGCGGGTGAGCGCCTGCGCGATGGCGAGGGCGATCACGTTGATGAGCACCGTCGACAGGAAGGCAAACGCCACGGTAAAGAAGAACGACGTGGCAAACTGCGGATCGGACAGTGCGCGCACGTAGTTCTCGATACCGACAAAGTGCGTGTTGTTGATGGTAATAAACTGGCAGAACGAGAGATAGAAACCCTGGATAAAGGGGATCACGAACCCGATCATAAACGCCAGACACGTGGGCAGCATAAAGAGCGGCCACCAGCGCTTGAGTGCTTTGCCCATAGAAGGGTCCTTTCAATATGCAGGGGGCGGGCAAACCAACGTCTGCCCGCCCCCTGTCGCTAATCAGATAGCTTGGGCAGCAACTGCTTACTCGGAAGCAGCCTTCTCGGTCTTCCAGCCATCGACGAAGGCGTTCTTGACGCCGTCCCACTTGCTGTTGTCGGCAGCATAGGCAATCAGAGCCTGCTTGAGGTTCTTCTTCCACTCCTCGGAGGGAATGTAGACGAAGTCCCAAGCGACGGTCTTCTTGCCGTCCTTGGCCATGGCAACGGCCTGCTGCGAGAAGACGTTGGTGGTCTCCTTAGCGCTCTTGAACGGGGCAGTCAGACCCATCTTGTCAGCGATGATGCTGGTGGCGGTGTCAGAAGTAACGCACCAATACATGAAGTCCTCGGTTGCCTTCTGGGCATCCTCGGAAGCCTGGGAGCTGACGCACCAGTAGTTCTCGCCGCCGGAGCACAGGCCCTGGTTCTCCTCGCCGTCGACACCAATGTAGATGGGCATCATGCCAATCTGATCGTCGGTCATGCCGGCCTTGGTGAGGTCAGCGTAGGCCCAAGAACCGTTCTGATAGAAGACGGCCTTGCCGGTTGCGAACTCGTTGGTGGCGTCGTCGCCGGTCTTGGAGGCAAGCTGCGAAGGATCGCAGGTGGAGTCGGTGATGTACAGGTCGAAAATCTGCTTGAAGTTGTCGAGATACTCGCCCTTGATCTCGTCGTCCTCCTGGTTGTGCTCCTTCTCGAACTCGTAGTAGAGCGGGAGGTTGGCAAGGTGGGTGGTGTAGCGCCAGCTGGAGGAGTCATCCATGCCGGCGGAAGTGAAGGCACCCTCAACACCAAGCTCGTCCTTGCGGGCCTGGATGTCGTCGGCACAAGCCTTCAGCTTGTCGAAGGAGTTGATGTCCTCGGCCTTGTAGCCAGCCTTCTCGAGCAGCTGCTTGTTGTAGATAATGCCGTAGCTCTCCTGGACCCAGTCGATACCCAGATCCTTGCCGTCGGACTGCAGAGCCAGGGAGTCGTCAATGAGCTCACCGCGGAGCTTGGTATCGGACAGGTCGGCGCAGTAATCCTTCCAGTTCTTAAGACCGGTGGGGCCGTTGACCTGGAACAGGGTCGGAGCGGAGCTCTTGGACATCTCGGACTTGAGCTTCTCCTCGTAGGTGTTGGAGGCGGCGGTCACGATCTTGACCTCGACGCCCTTCTCCTTCTTATAGGCCTTGGCGATCTCCTTCCACTCCTTGTCGACCTCGGGCTTGAATTGGAGGAAGTAGACCTCGGCAGCGTCACCAGAAGCAGAGGAGCCGGAGCCAGCAGAACCGCCGCAGCCCACGAGACCCAGACCAAGAACCGCAGCCGCGGAACCAGCAAAGCCCAGGAACTGCCTTCTGCTCATTTCGTTCTTCATTACAATCCACCCTTTCACACCGTGGCGGCACCCTTTGCCGCCGCCTTCGGAGATTGGCTCGGGGACTTTGCCCCTTTTGCTGATTTGTACGATACGCTATTTGGCTAGTTGTTTGAACAAGTATTACTAGAGCGGTAGAAAAACTTCGGTGAACGGTAATTTCAACTTGATACTTGACAAGTTTTGTATAAACAATTATTTGTTATCGAATGCAGAGAAAACGCCCGGTCAAGCCGATGCATCGTCGGTTTGACCGGGCGTTTTCTCTTTGAGGGCATGAGTCTCGTCAGGCTGCGAGCTAGCCGGCTATCGCTTGGAGTTGACGCGGTAGTGGAAGATCTCAGGATGCGTACGGGCGTGCGTAACCTCGAACAAAATGCCATCCGAGGTGTATGACTGGCTCTCCATGACGGCGACACAGTTGTATTTGCCAAGGTCCAAGTAGCTGCAGTCCTCATCGTTGGCAAGCTCGACGCTCACCGTACGGCGACTCGCCATCACTTTGACGCCGCGTTTGTGCTCCAGATAGTCGTAAATTGACTTTGCAGCGATCTCGGGCGTCAGGCCTTTGGCGATCGACTCCAGAAAATAGCCGTGGTCCACCTGGCGAGCGCTACCGTTAAGGCTACGGACGCGCACCACGCGAATCAACTCCTCGCCCACCTTAAAGCCCAGGTGACGAGAGAGTTGCTCGGTGCAGACCAGATGTTCAAAAGACTTAACGTCCGTCGATGCAACGGCATTGTTGCGCTTTGCAAACTCGCCAAACGACTCAACCTCTTCGAGTGCGCCCAACATGTCGGTTTCGCCCTTAAGCCAAATAACGCGCACGCCCTTGCCGTGTATGGGCTGCACAAACATCCCGTCGGCCAGCATACCCAAGGCGCGACGGACGGTATTGCGAGTGCATCCGAACTCCGCGGTCAGCTCGGCTTCGGTTGGCAGCATCTCCTGAAACGCATAGGTCCCATTAATGATGCGCGAGCGTATTTCTCGGTAGATTCCTTCGTATATCGCTTTTGGCATTGTTTCACCTCTACATTATTCATTTCCGGCTAGGCACGATAGCATTTCTTAAAGTTGTTTAAACCGAATATCGGTAAAGCGACAGGATTTAACCGTTGACGGTTTCTGTCATGCCCAAATCGGTTTCGCTCAAAACTGCCGGTACGACAATCGTCTGGTCCTCTACAATGAATCCATTGTTTAAACGTTTCCCCACGCGCAACGCGCCTCGATATTCGGAAGGCAGAACATGCTGCAAAAAATCCAACGCTTTGGCGGGGCAATGTTCGCGCCCGCCATGCTGTTTTCTATATCGGGCCTCATGGTCGGCGTCTCCGCTCTCGCAACGACTGCGGACATCGTCGGCGATCTCGCCGTATACGGAACCCCTTGGTACGTTTTTTGGACCATCATCCAGCGCGGCTCGTGGACGGTCTTTAAACGCCTCCCGCTCCTTTTTGCCGTAGCGCTGCCCATCGGTCTTGCCCAAAAACAACCGGCTCGTTGCTGCCTCGAGGCTCTCGTCGCCTATTTTGCCTACTGCTTCTTTTTGAGCGAGATCATTAAGCTGAGCGGAGACAACCTTGGACTTGAGTACCCGTCATCTTTGACCACCGCCAGCGGTATCACCGTCATCGACGGCATCAAGACGCTCGACACCGGCATTATCGGCCCGCTGGCGGTATCGGCAACCGTCGTCACCATCCATGACCGCTTCTACGATGCCAAGGTTCCCGATTGGCTCGGCACCTTCTCGGGCTCCTCGCTGGTCTACCTCATCAGCTTTTTTGCCGTGTTTGCCCTTGCCGCCATCTCGGCCGCCATCGTGCCCTTCGTATACGCTGTGACCGATACGCTGCGTCACGCGCTTGCAGGCGTCGGTCCCTTTGGCGTGGGCATCTTTGTCTTTTTAGAACGAGCACTCGAGCCCTTTGGCCTGCACCACCTGCTCTACATGCCGATCTACTACGACAACCTGGTCATTAACGACGGCATCTACGCCACGTGGAGCAGTTTGCTCCCCATCCTCTCCCATAGCACGCGCCCCCTTAATGAGCTTGCGCCGTGGGCCGGTTTTACCGCCACCGGCTGGGTCAAAGTCTTTGGCCTTCCTGCCATCGCAGCTGCGTTCTACTCCACCGCAAAATCCGAGCGCCGCGCCGGCCTCAGGGTCATCCTTGCTCCCGCCATCATCGCCTCGGTGGTTTGCGGCGTTACCGAGCCACTCGAGTTTCTCTTTATGTTCACCCACCCCGGGCTCTTTTTGCTCTACGCCGTCTTATCGTCTTGCCTTGCCACAGCCATGAATCTCTTTGGCATCGTCGGCATCTTCTCGGGCGGCCTCATGGAGATGGCAGCCTTCAACTTTATTCCGCTCATGCGCACGCATGCCGGTGCCTATCTTTTGGCGCTCGGTATCGGCCTTGCCTTTAGCCTCATCTTTTTTGTTAGTTTTCGAGCACTCATCTTGGTCTATGACCTTAAGACGCCGGGCCGCGAGAATCATGTCGCCAATCGCGCGGCAATCGATTGTTTAACGGGAAGCGACTTTGCCAAAGAGCAATCTCCCAATGACGAGGTCAATAGTCGATCCGATCAAGATCACGTCCTCGCTGAGCGGGTAATTCAGCTTTTAGGTGGCGTTGGCAATATCGTGGGCGCAACCAACTGCGCCACGCGCCTGCGCGTCGAGGTCGCAGACCCTTCCATCGTTGCAGATAACGCGTCGTTTGTCGCGGTGGGCGCCAAGGGCCTCATCATTACGGGCAAGACCGCCCAGGTGATCATCGGCATCTCCGTTCCCCGCGTTAAAGAGCATTTTGACCAGATCATGGGCCTCGAGCCGGGATTTGTGCCCACCACCTCGGCCTCCCCTGCCGCCAGCGCAGCCCATAAGCGCGGCGATATCTGCTTCTTCGATATCGACGGAACGCTCGCCTGGCAAGACCCTCGAGTGGCACAAGAGCTTCCCGAGAGCGAGCGTGACCTGTCCCCTTATCCCAACGAGGCGGTCTCGCAGGCCATCCGCGATTTCGTTGCAAACGGCAACATGGCCTTTATCTGCACAGGACGCACCCTCAGCTGCATCCACCCCAAACTTCTTGAGCTGCCCTGGACCGGCATCGTCTGTCTTGCGGGCGGTTACGCCGAGATCGACGGACACGCAATTCGCGATCTGTCGATGACGCCCAGTATGCTGCAGCGTCTTGCCCCCTACCTTGAGCAATCGGGCGAGGTCATCCGCTTTGAGGGCCTCAACGGCGTCGTGCGCATGAGTGCCGATGCCCCCGATGCTCCCGGATACGCGCGCACCCTGGGCGACGCAGTCACGCAGCTGCAACATTACAGTGTCTACAAGATCTTGATGTCTACATCGCTCGCCAACCACATCGCTCAAGATAAGGCACTTGAGCCGCTGCTGTGCTTTAACGAGCTCGAACTCGAGGTAACCGAAATCTCGCCCCGCGAATGCACGAAGCGCGGGGGCATCCAGTCTGTACTCGACGCCCTCGATCCCCACCGCGGAACCGTGTACGGCATCGGCGACGCCAGCAATGACGTCTCGCTGATGAACGCCGTCGATGTCGGTATCGCCATGGGCAACGCACCGGACTTCCTCAAGGAAAAGGCCGACTATGTCACCGACAGCATCGACCACGACGGCGTCGTCACCGCGCTCGAACACTTTGGGCTTATCTAGCCAAGCCCCTACCGCACTTGCGGCCGCATGGACCAATCGTCTTCAACCGCCGCGCTCGACGCCCTAATGTGGCAATATGTTGTCTGCATAATGCAACGATGCAACCTATCGAAGAATGCGAGAACCCGTGTCCAGTCCGTTTACCAGCTTTTTAGCCCAGCACTTTGACCAGATTAACGACTATCTGGCCACGTTCTTTGACGGACAGGCGACTTCCGCCGATATCGAGCGCTACCTGTATACCCCGCTCTCGGCATTTACGGCAAACGCTGGCAAGCGCCACCGCCCGCTCATCTGCATGCTCGCCGCCACCGCGGTAGGCGGCAGCTTTGAGAGCGCCCGCAGCGCCGCGGCGGCCATCGAGCACTTTCAGTCGGGCGCACTCATCCACGACGACATCGCCGACAACGGACAGCTGCGCCGCGGCAAGCCCTGCATGCACCTCACCGAGGGCACGGGCCTTGCCATCAATTGTGGCGACCTAGCGCTCACCATGGTCACCAAGACAGTTCTCGACGACCCCACGCTGGAGTCCGACGTGAAACTGCGCGTGCTCCACGAGCTCACCGAGATGATCGTTCGCACCATCGAGGGCCAGGCGCTCGACTTGGGCTGGGTCCGTGACGCACGCTTCGACATCTCGGTCGACGATTATCTGGACATGGCGACGCACAAGACCGCGTACTACAGCGGAGCCACGCCGCTTGCCACCGGAGCCATCATTGGCGGAGGCAGCGAGGAGCAAATTGAGGCGCTGCGCGCCTTTGGCCTGCACACGGGCCTTGCCTTCCAAATTCAAGACGACCTGCTCAACTTGATCGGCACCAAGGAGGCCGCCAACAAGGACTTCCGCACCGACATCACCGAGGGTAAGCGCACGCTCGTTGCCGTGCACGCCCTGTCTGATGAGCGCTATCACGACGAGATTGAAGCGATCCTTTCCTCGGGCACCGAGGACCCCGCGCAACTCGCACGCGCCGTGGAGATCTTCCAGGAGACCGGCTCTATCGATTACGCCCACACTTATGCGCTCGACCTGACCGCCAAGGCCAAAGCGGCCATCGAGGACGTTTCGCTCGACCCGCATGCACGTGAACTGTTCCTCTCCATGGCAGATTTCTTTGTGGAGCGCCTTAACTAGCGGGGGTTATAAAACCTGTCAGCAGCGTATTTGGGTACAACTTGCTACACTGTTGAGTGCATGTTTATGCATCCCTTTGCGTTGTCTATCCGACACACGCTCAAATAGTACGAATGGTACGCCGAAAGGGGTTCGTTCATGGAACCTATTACAACGGGCATGCAGGGAGCAGCCGTCGAGGACGTCCAGTCCCGCCTTCTGCAGCTCGGCTATACAATCGATGACACCGAGGTTGTCGACAAGCGCTTTGGCACCACCACCGAGCAGGCCGTCAGCACCTTCAGGCTCGACAGCGGCCTTGCTGCCGGTCATGCCGTCGATATCCCCTGTTGGAGCGCCCTGGTCGACGCCTCGTATAAGCTGGGCGACCGCACCCTGTATCTGCGCATGCCCAATTTCCATGGCGCCGATGTGCAGGCCCTGCAGCGCGCTCTCAACGTTTTGGGCTTTGCCTGTGGCGAAGACGACGGCTACTTTGGTCCGCATACCGAGGCTGCCCTGCAGCAGTTCCAGGAAAATGTCGGCCTGTTTGCCGACGGCATGGCCTTCCAGGACACCTACGCCTACATCAACCGCCTGCACCATGTGTGGGAGGGCAAGCCCTCGGTCACCGAAGCCGAGTCCCGCATCGGTTTTGCTCGCGCCGCCAACGTGCTCGAGCGCTTCCAGATTGCCGTTATCGGCGAGGACCCCATCGCGCGCAGTGTTGCGTCGCGCATGTGGAATATTGCCACGGCAACGACCGACAACAGTGGCATGATGCTCTGCGACTCCGAGGTCCCAACCGACGTTGACCTGGTGCTCGAGATCGCAAGCGACGAGCTGCCCGCCGACGCCGCGCCACGCGCCACGATTGCCCTCGCCGAGTGCCACAACCTGGCCCAGCGCATCCGCACCGCCAATGTCGCCGCGCAACAGAAGCCGGCTCGCATTCGCATTGAGCTCACGGGCATGACGCGCTACAACGGCACCTTCACGGCCAGCGACGCGCAGACGCTCGCCGTACGCCTACTCGACGGCGTTTGCGATGCCCTCGCAGATTAGGTAAACTAGACGAGTTGCTTTTGGGCAACACCACACATTGGGACGTAGTTCAACGGTAGAACTCCGGTTTTTGGTGCCGGCTGTTGGGGGTTCGAATCCCTCCGTCCCAGCCATTAAAACTGAGCGCCCTAAGCCCATAACGGCCCAGGGCGCTTTCTTGTGGGCAAGCGGAGGAATTCGAACCCGCAAGGGTGCGGAGCTGAGGAAACGCGAAGCGTTTTCCAGCGCAGCACGCAAGGAGCAAAGCGACGCAGCGGGGCGCGGCCGCCGACCAGGCGGACGCGGAATCCCTCCGTCCCACACCAGCCAAGAGCCCCTCACGTCAAGCAAATCGAGCCAACGCCGCCAAGCGGAGGGATCCGAACCCGCAAGGATGCGGAGCGACGCAGCGGCGCGCGGCCACCGCAGGCAGACGCGGTGTCGGCACTTAGGGACGTTCCTAAAGTGCCGGCTCGGGACTATTTTCGAGGACCCTCCGAAGGACTGTGGCCAAAAAACGGCAAATATGAGTACTGTTACCGTTGTAGCTACATTATTTTCGTTAATAAAAGAAGATCTTAATGAGATTTATTCGCATCAAGGTCTTCCTTTAATGAATACTTGAGGAGATACGGCAGCTTATCTGCTCGATCGACACGTCAAATCACCTTAAATGTGGTCAAAATTACTGCTACTAAAAGAATATCAGTACTCATATTTGATGTTTTTTGGCCACGGCTCTTTATAGACACCCTACACAGCGACTGGGGTAGATTTTTTGAGGCACGCCTATCAGCCCCATTACAGTTTGAGTCGTCCGAAAGGGCGGCTCTTTTCCGTTGCATGGTTATACGATTGAGCCGTACCGGTGGTCGCTGGCCGACCGCCCCGGACGGCCGTCAGCCCCTGCCCCGTAGAGGGCCCGGGACGTGTTGCCGCCGGGGCGGGAGGGGCCGCGGGGAACGACTGATAGAGATGTGCCGGGCCCGGACCGGGCCACGGCCGGGTAATGTGGGTGTCGCTTCCGCGGCTTACGGCCGGCTCAAGGGAGAGGATACACCATGCCTGCAGCAGAGACGCCCGTGGCCTACCTGGGGATCGACGTCGGGAAGAGCTCGCACAGCGCGTGCGCGCTCGATGCGGGAGGGGGCGTCGCCTTCAGGGCCGAGCTGGCCAACAGGCCCGACGACATCGACCGGGTGCTCGAGCGGGCCGGCTCCGGCGCGCTGGTCGTCGTCGACCAGAAGCGAAACATCGGCGCGCTGGTCCTCGCGCGCGCCCATGCGCACGGGAACCCCTGCGCCTACCTGCCCGGATATGCCGAGAAGCAGGCCCGCGGGATGTTCCCCGGCATCGCGAAGACCGACGCCATCGACGCCGAGGTGATCGCGCGCACCGCGCTCGGCGTGCCCCGCGCCCTCAGGCCGGCGCCCGAGGAGCCCGAGGGGACCGCCTCGCTGCGGATCCTGTCGTCGCAGCGCGAGTTCGCGTCGTCCGCCAGGACCCGCGCGAAGAACAGGCTGCGCGCGACCCTGCTCGAGGCCGACCCCGCGCTCGAGGGCGCGGTCGACCCGTCGAGCCGCTGGCAGGTGTCGATGCTGGCCGAGTTCGGCGGGGCCGCCGGGTGCTCGGCCGCCGGCTGGCGCAGGTTCTCGAGCGCCGCCAGGCGCGCGGGCGCCCCCGCCGCGGGGGCCAGGAGGCTCTGGGAGGCGCTGCTGGCCTCGTCGCGCTCGGGAAGGCGGCTCCCGGCCGGCGAGGACGTCGCGGTCCGGATACTCGCCCGGGAGATAGCCTCCCTCGACGCCGACATCGAGGAGCTCGACTCGCTCGTGGCCGACTCGCTGGCGGGCGACGAGGTCTACGAGTGCCTCCTCACGGTGCCCGGGATCGGCCCCAAGACCGCCGCGGCGCTGGTGACGTCGATCGACATATCCGCGTTCAGGGGGCACGACGAGCTCGCGAGCTATTGCGGCGTGGCGCCGTCCGATAGGCGCTCCGGGAGCAGCATCAGGTCGACATCGCCGCAGCACGGCGGGAACAGGCAGCTCAAGAACCTGCTCATATTCAGCTGCAACTCCCTCATCGGCACGGACAACAGGTTCGGGAGGTACTACGGGGAGTGCAGGGCGAGGGGGATGAGGCACAGCAAGGCGCTGAAGGCGGTCGCGAGGAAGAGGCTCAAGGTCATCTACGCGATCATGCGCGACGCCGTCCCGTACGCGGCCTAGCGGGCGGCGGGATCAACCGAAGGGGAAGCGGGGGCGCCGGGCGCCCGGATGCGTCATGCCGAAATGGCGCGAAGCACGCGGTTGACAAAACTATAGAGACACGTTCCGAAAAGCGAGCCGCATGCAACAACCAAGCCACGACAGGCCCCGGGAGAGCGGGGACACCGGCTTAGGTTTATCGCGAGTTCCGCACGAACAGGAGGCCACTTAATGTGGCCTCCGTCGTGAGCAGGACTGTAGAGCAGGAAACCTAAGCCGGTGTCCCCGCTCTCCCGGGGCCGGCGGACTTTAGTTGTTCAGCATGCGGTCGAAGCTTCCCGAGTCGCCATCCCGATAGTCGGCGGTCATCAGAATCTCCTGCGGAATGCGCCCGCCCTCGCGCAGCACATTGCGGAACTGCACGCGCGTGACCATGGGCAGATCCTTGATCGTCGCCGCCAAGTTCTGCGGCACGCCCTGGTTGGCAGCCGCGGGCTCGCACTCTCCGCCGGCCTTCACGCGACGCTTGTGCTCGGCGAGCATGGCGCGGTACATGCCGGCATGCAGGCGGATCTCAACCACATTGGCATTGCGAGCCTGCTCGACGATGCGCGCGCCCTCGCGGTCGATATCGCCCACGTAGTAGACGTAGTTAAAGCGATAGCCGATCTCGGCCAGATAATCGTCCAGGGCATGCGAGACGCTCGCCTTGCATCCGCCGCCAAAAATCACGCCGCCCACCTTGATGCCAAAGAGCTTGGCATGCTTGCGGCCACGCAGCAGCTTGACGATCTCGTCGTAGGTGTCCAGGTTCTCGACCATAATGAACGGCTTATCGGCGCCCAGCGTAAAGAAACCCGTAAAGTGCACGGGGCGGTTGGGGGCGACCTTGATCGCCTGCATGCTGATGCCCTTTTCGGTCATGCGCCTTATCAGGCGCTCACCGTGCTTGCCGTCAAAAGCCTTCTCGTCGTTAAAAATCTGGTAGGCCCGCTGGCGGCGCGAGGCAACCGGCGTATCGGCACCTCGGTTTTGCTCGATCCAAGCCTGGATGATTGCGATTTCCTCGGCAATCTTGCGGTTGGACATCTCGTTGTGCTGAGTGCGCTGCGGAGCCTTTTTGCCGTCCTTGCCCTCGACCTTTACGATCTGTGTCTGCTGCTCCTTGATCTTAGAGAGCGCCGTAGGCGTAGGGACAACTTTGAGCAGCTGCCTGCCTAAAACGCGGGCAAGGGCAAACGCCGATACCTCGTCGTGGACGGCCGACTCGGGCTGCTGGGCAGCAGTATCTGCTGCGGCAGACTCCGGCTTCTTCTGAGCCTTGCGCCTAGAATCGCCTTGGGAATTGCGCTCGCGCTTCGGCATAGACGCCTGCTTCTGCGGACGATCGGACTTGCTCTCCTTCGCCGGCTGGCGCTTAGGCTGCCCCGAAGAAACCTCGGCCTTCGCATCCTCGTCCTGCGGCGTGGTCTTCCCGGCTGCAGTCTCGGCATGGGAACTGCGGCCCCCGCGATGGCGACGGCGGCGAGGCTTGCTCGACGCGCCCTGCTCCGTCTGCCCATCTGTAGGCTGTTGGCCCTTGGCCTCGGCAGCAACCTCAACCTGCGGCTCAACAGGCTTCTGTTCGCGAGCCGCCGGCTCAACGGTTTTCTCGGTTTGTTCGGCCTTCTTGTCCTGAGTGGTCGAAGCCGGCTCGCCCTTCTCCTGACGCCTTACGGGATACGCGCGCCTCGCAAAACCACGTCCGGGACGGCATGAGCCCGGGGCCTTCTTGGCAGACTCCTCAACATCGTCTGCAGCCTCGGAAAGCTCTTCAACCTCATGCGCGACATCCTGCTGCACAGCCTTAAAGTGGGCACCACGGCGACGCTGGGGCTCCTGGGCCTCCACGGGCTTTTGCTCCTTCGCGGGCCTCTGCGACTCGGCAGCAACCTCGTTCTCAACAGCCTCGGCATCCGTCTCACCCTTTTGAGCAACGGCGCGACGGAAGCGCTCCTGCTGGGCGCGACGCTGCGCATCGCGCTTGCCACCCCCGCCAAAACCGCCGCGTCCTGCCTTGGCCGTAAAGGCACGCACGACGTTCTCATCGAGCAACTCATCGGTATCAACATGCTCACGCGGAGCAACTTCTTCCACAGCAGGCACGTCAGCGAAATCCTCGACGACAAAATCTTCGACGGACTTGGCAGGCTGCTCCTGGGCATCGCGGATCTCGGCATTGATGGTATAGAACGCCGGGCGCCCGTTAATGCCGCTACCCTCGATCTTGGTCACGATATTTGCCTCGATAAGCTCATCGCGCATCGCCTTGGTGTCGCATTCCTTATCGACGGAGCGGAAAATCTGCGCCAGCGCACTCGACTTAATCTTGAGCGCCTTGCGGCAAAGCAGATCGTAGGCAACCAGCTTGGCACGCTCAGCAGAAAGCGACGTCTGGCTGCTCAGGCGCTCAGCCAGAGCATCGACATTGTTTTGATTATCGGAATATACCGTCTTGGCCACGGGGCCCCTTTCATATGCACACATATACGTCCATATGGTACAACGCACGAGCCTATCCACGCAAAACATCTGCGAGAACGCCCTTGCACCACCCGTTCTCACAAGAAAAAAGACCGGGTCCGCTTGATTGCGGACCCGGTCTTTCCGAGTCAAATAGATGGGAGATTCAACCCGTCCGACCGACTAGGCCTTGGCGGCCTCGGCGTCGGCAGGAGCTTCAGCGGCAGCGGCGCGACCGTACTCGGCCTTGCCCATCTCGGACCACTCGGGCTCCTCGTCAGGCATGGAGCCGGCCTCCTTGCCGAAGAACTCCTTGAGGCAGTTGACGGCGACGATGAGGCCCAGGACCATCAGCAGGACAGCGAAAACGAGCTGCAGGCCCTTGGTGGCGGCGACGGAGACGGCGGCCGTGGTGGCGGTAGCCGGGATGGTGCCGAAGAAGCCGTAAGCCTGGACAGCGGTCATGCAGCCCATGGCGCTCTGGACCAGCGAGGTGAAGGTGCAGCAGAGCAGGAAGGCGACGGGCACGTAGAGCATCCAGCCCTTGCGGCCGGTGCACTTGCAGAACACGGCGAGGGTGATCATGGTCATACCGCCGAGCAGCTGGTTGGAAGCACCAAAGAGCGGCCAGATGTTGGCATAACCACCAAAGGCAAGGGCGAGACCAGGAAGCAGGGTGACGACCGTGGCGAACCAGGGGTTGCCAAGAACCTTCATGTAGCCGGCCTTGGACTCGATGGCCAGGGCGTCGTTGGTCTGGGCAAAGAACTCGGAGAACGAGGTGCGGGCGATGCGGGCGACGGCATCGAGCGAGGTCAGGGCCAGAGCGGAGACGTTCATGGTCATAAAGACGGTAGCGAGCGTGCCGTCAACGCCGAAGGCCTGCATACCGCGGGAGATGCCAGCGGCGAAGATCTGGAACGGGGTGGAAGCGACGCCGGCGTTGAGGGCACCGGTGCCGGCGGTGTTCATATCGGAGAACATGATGCCGGCGACGATGATGGCAAGGATGCCGACGAAGGACTCGACGATCATGGCGCCATAACCGACCTTGACGGCGTCCTGCTCCTTCTCGACCTGCTTGGAGGAGGTGCCAGAAGAAACGAGGCTGTGGAAACCGGAGAGAGCACCGCAGGCAACGGAGACAAACAGGACCGGGAACATCATGCCGGAGGCAGTGGAGAAGCCGGTGAAGACCGGAGCGGTGATGGTGGCCTGACCGTTGACGCCCAGGACGACGATGCCGAGGACAGCGCAAACGATCATGACGATCATCATGATGGAAGTGAGGTAGTCACGCGGGGTCTTGAGCATCTGGATGGGCATTGCGCCAGCGAAGACCAGGTAGACCATGACGACGGCGAACCACTGGAACTTATCCAGGTAGACCGGGAACTGCATACCGACGGCGAACATGAGAACCATGAGGACCACGCCGGTGACGAACTCGGCGGCACCGGTGAGGTTGAACTTCTTCTGGGCCCAACCAAAGGCGATAGCGACGAAGGTGAACAGGATGGAGATGGTGCCAGCGCAGCCAGCGGCATAGGACTTGGTGAAGTCGATGGCACCGGTAGCGGCGCCAGAAGCGTCAACGGCCGGGGTGAACATGAACGTCTTGCAGACCATGTCGGTGAAAGCGGCGATGACGATGATGCAGAACAGCCAGCAGAACAGCAGGAACAGGCGACGGCCGGTCTTGCCGATGTACTTCTCAATGAGCTGAGCCAGGGACTTGCCGTTGTTCTTCATCGAGGCGTACAGAGCACCAAAGTCGTGGACGGCGCCAAAGAAGATGCCGCCGACGAGGACCCAGAGCACAACGGGCAGCCAGCCAAAGGCCATGGCGACGATCGTACCCGTGACAGGGCCAGCACCGCAGATCGAGCTGAACTGGTGCGAGAACGCGGTAAACGCGGAGACGGGCGAGAAGCTCTTGCCGTCCTTCATGCGCTTGGCCGGCGTGAGGGCCTCTTTGTCAACGCCCCACTTGTTGGCCAGCCAGCGGCCATAGCCCAGATAGCCGCAGGCGAGCACCGCCGCGGCCACAACCATGAGCAAAACTCCGTTCATTACATTTCCTCCTCTAAAAAGAACTTCCTAGACATAAAAAATGAGGGCCGTCGGTTGCGCTCGACGGCCCTCATCTTTATCAGCCGCCCGTTATCGTACGGGCTAGCTGTATGTGCTAACCCGCATCAGATAATTACTACGCTGATAATGTTTAGCTGATGCGTGAACATGTCTAAAAAATCCTCTTCAATCATGATGCGAACGATCCGTGCGTGTTCACATCCCCCAGTGGTTGAAAAGGAGTATGAAACTTTAGTTGCCTAAAGTCAACGCAAATATGTAATGAATTTTCAGCTTTTTTTGAATTTCTTGGTATAAAACGCCACTGACCTCGGACTTTACCCGACAAAAGTTTTTGCATGAGAGTTGCCCCTCGGGAGCGGGCGGGCGTATACAAGGTTTCCTGCTCTACAGTCCTGCTCGCACGGAGAGCACATTAAGTGCTCTCCGGCTCGTGCGGAACTCGCGATAAACCTTGTATACGCCCGCCCGCTCCCGAGGGGCTCCCATCCCAAATGCGGAGCAAAGCTCCGCACGCTAACTTTTCTTTCAGCTAAAGCATGCCGGAAATTCGACGCAGCTGGCTAACCTTGTCGGACGTTGTCGACGCCGATCCGGCTCAGAAGCCGCATCGATACAGAAAGGTCCCCGACCGGAGGGGCCGGATATAAGGTTTATCGCGAGTTCCGCACGCAAAGAAGGCCACTTAATGTGGCCTTAGTCTTGCGCAGGACTGTAAAGCAGGAAACCTTATATCCGGCCCCTCCGTCCGGGGACCGCGCCGTACCAGCTACAGCGTCATGTTTGGATCGGCGTCGACATCGAACGGCGAGATTTCGCCTCGGTCGAATTTACGGCGAGCGACCTCCGCGATCATGGCGGCGTTATCGGTACAGGCAGACAAGGGCGGCACCGTTACGTGAATCCCCTGACGCCCAAGCTTCTTGATCATCATCTCGCGCAGATGCGGGTTGGCCGAGACGCCGCCACCGATGCAGTATTCCTTGCATCCGGTAGCGTGCAGTGCGTTTTTGGCCTTCTTGTACTGCACGTCAAAGACAGCTGCCTCAAACGAAGCTGCCAGATCGGGCAGGTGAATCGTGCGCCCGGCCTTGGTCTCCTGTTCAATGTAGAGCGTCACAGCGGTTTTAAGGCCCGAAAGCGAGAAGCGATAGTCTCCCCTGCTGTTAAGCGCACGGGGGAAATCGATCGCCTTGGGGTTGCCCGTCTCGGCCAGCTTGGAAATGATGGGGCCACCGGGATAGCCCAGACCCAACGCCTTGGCTACCTTGTCGAAGGCCTCGCCCACAGCGTCGTCGAGCGTCTCACCGAGCACCTCGTAGTCGCCCCACGCCTTCACGTGCACGAGCATGGTGTGCCCACCCGAGACAAGCGTGAAGATAAACGGCGGTTTGAGGTCGGGTTGCGCCAGCAGGTTGGCAAACAGATGCCCCTCCAGATGGTTGACGCATACGAGCGGCTTACCGGCAGCGTAGGCAAAGCCTTTGGCAAAGGCAACGCCCACCACGAGGGCGCCCACCAGGCCCGGACCCTGTGTCACGCCCACGGCGGCAAGCTCGCTGGGAGCAATGGCTCCACCCTCAAGACCAAGCGATGCTGCGGCATCCTCGAGCGCCGCATCCACGACACTCACAATCACCTCAACGTGTTTGCGCGAGGCGATCTCGGGCACCACGCCGCCAAAGCGGGCATGAAAATCAATCTGTGTCGACACCTGGTTGGCCAGCATATTGCCATCCGCATCGATAATCGCCACGGCCGTCTCGTCGCAGGAACTCTCGATAGCGAGCACCAGGCGGCGGCGCTCAATTTCGGCGCGCTCCCCCTCGGAGCGCCCAGGCGCAGGCAGCGGCCATACGCGTTGCTCGGCTGCCGTCGGCTCGGGCGAGGCGTTATCGACCGGAAGTACGAGGGGAAGTGGGGCCGTCATGACGATGGCGTCTTTGCCGACACCGTAGTAGCCACGACGACGACCCACCTCGGTAAAGCCCAGAGCGGCATAGAGCGCAATCGCGCCCTCGTTGCCGTCCTCGACCTCGAGCGAAGCCGTGGTGCAGCCGAGCATCTGGGCATCATAGCTCACATGCGACAGCAGCTTGCGGGCAATGCCCTCACGGCGATGTGCCGAGTCGACGGCGACATCCAGAATCTGCACATCACCGTCCACGACCATACCGCCGGCAAGGCCCAGCAGCTTGCCGTCGTCGTGTGCCACCCACCAACTGCGCGGCGCAGCGACGTCCTCGCCCAGTTCGGACAGGAACATGCCCGGCGTCCACGCCTCGTGTCCGGCACCTTCAAAGCAGGCAGCCTCTAGCGCGCTCGCGCCCTCGGCATCCGCCGCGCCCATGGGACGGAACTGCAGATGACGACCGGCGAGCCCATCGGCAACGCCCGTAATTTCGCTCTGCGCACTCTCGGCAAGACCAAGACGCTTGCGCTCGTTTTCCTCGGCATCCGAAAGGCGCGTGTAAATCGGCAGGACGCGAGCCGGATCGCCGTCACCCGCAGCGTGCGCGAGCAGCAAGCCCTCGCCCGAAGGCCACCACAGGTCGCGCTCCACGCAGCGGGCGGTCTCGTCCTCACCCAGCAGCTTGCCATAGCGCACGAGACCGTCACCGGTCAGCTGAACCTGGTCCCAGTCCGCTGCTCGGCGCCACTCATCGAGCGCCACGGCGGCCTTGACCACGTGTTCGCGCTCAAATTGACGCTCGGGACCCTCATCGCCCAGCATATATAGTGCCGGATATACCTCACCGCGCATGGCATCGGCCAAGATACCAAGCTTGCCGCGCACGCCAGCCTTCCACGCCGTCCAAGCGCAAGCGTCGAGCGTCGACACGCCCAGCAGTGGAACATTGGCACCGCGCGCGAGGCCCTTGGCAGTGGAGATGCCGATGCGCACACCCGTAAACGACCCCGGGCCGCGGCCGACCACGTAGTAACCAACATCGCTGCGATCCAGACCGGCTTGAGCCAGCACGCCATCAACGGTATTCACGAGCTCAACGTTGGCGTGACGGCGACACATGTGGTCGCCACTCACGAGCTTCGTCTCGCCCGTCTGCCCATCAATCCAGCTTGCCGCGCAGGCAAGCATGTCGGTCGAGGTATCGAGCGCCACCACCAGCGCGTTGTCGTTATGCAAGCTCATCTTGTACAGCCTTATCAATCAAATGGGAAAGCTCCATTGCGCGGTCACCGTGTGCCTCGAGCGTTATCGTTCGCACATCGCTGTCGCCCTCATCACGCTTGAGCGTCACCGAAAGATACTCATCCGTCAGCTCGTCCTGGAATTGTTCGCCCCATTCCAGCAAGCAAGCACCCTCATAGCCCAGCACATCGAAAATGCCCGTATCCTCGAGCTCGTAGGCATGCTCCAGGCGGTATAGATCAAAGTGAAACAGCGGAATACGACCTTGATCGTGAACGGCCATGAGCGCAAACGTAGGGCTCGTAACCATATGCTCATCGCCCAGCCCGCGCGAGACGCCCTTGGTAAAGTGAGTTTTGCCCACTCCCAGGCCACCGGTCAGGATGAGCACATCGCCGTCCTCAAGGCACGGTGCAATTAGCTCGCCAAAGTACTCCGTATCGGCAGCGCAAGTCGTTTTGTAAGTACCTACCCCCAGGCGCTCCAGGGACATATATGCTCCTTATTATTCCGAGGCGTCCTCTGGTGCGGGATGTCGCTCCAGATAGTCGCCCAGCATCTTAAAGTCTTCCTCCAGCAGCTCCTGCCACGCCGGATTGCGCAGCGCTGCTGCCGGATGGAACGTGGGCATTACTACAAAATGCCCCATCTGGTGGAACCTGCCGCGCAGCTTAGTAATGCCAATCTCGGTCTTAAGCACAAAGTGCGTCGCGGGGTTGCCGAGCGTCACGATAATATCGGGCCAGATGCTTCGAATCTGCTCACGCAAAAACGGCGAGCAAGCCAGCACTTCCTCGGGACGCGGATTGCGGTTTCCCGGCGGGCGGCACTTAAGCACGTTGGCAATGTAGACGTCTTCGCGTTTGAGGCCCGCCAGCGACAAAATGCCGTTGAGGTCCTCGCCTGCCGCCCCCACAAAGGGCTCGCCCTGCAAATCCTCATTGCGGCCCGGCGCCTCACCAATAAACATCACGCGAGCGCGGGGGTTTCCCACGCCAAACACGATATTGTGACGCGACTGGTAGAGCTGGCAGAGGTGACAATCGCCCAGAACGGCCTCAATTTCCTCGAGTGCGACCTCACGTGGTGCCTGCTGGGTATGGCCGGGGATGTGCATGACGCCCATAGCGGCTCCTACACGTAGACCTTGTCGAGACGCATGCCAAAGCCGCAGGCGACCTCGTAGTTAATCGTTCCGCGCAGTCGGGCCATCTCGTCCATAGTGATCTCGGCATCGCCATCGCGGCCGACAATGATCATCTCGTCACCATACTCGGCCTCGGGAATCTCGTGTGCCGGGTTGGACTGAATGGCGACCATAAACTGGTCCATGCAGATATTGCCAACCTGATGCACACGCTCGCCGCGATACAGCACATCCATACGATTGGAAAGCGTACGCGATAGGCCATCGGCATAACCGATCGGCAGCGTGCAGATCTGAACGCGCGTACGCGGTACGCGGTAGGTAAAACCGTAGCCCACGCCCTCACCCATCGCAGGGTGTGCCACGCGCGTCACACGCGCATGGACGCTCATAACGGGATCAAGCTGCATCACGCGGCCACTCAGCTCGCACGGCTGCATGCCATACAAGCCAACGCCGGCGCGGATCATATCAAAATGCATCGAGGGGTCGAGCATCGAGGACGGCGTGTTGGCGCAGTGCACGATACCGCACTCAAAACCCGCATCCTTAATGGCCTGAACGGCCTCGGTAAAGCGCTGACACTGCAGCTTGTAGTCCCAGCCCGAAGGTTCATCGGCCGTGGCGAAGTGCGTAAATACGCCGTCGCACTGAATACCGCGATGGAAGTTTATACCGCGGACAAAGTCGAGCACCTGCGTGTAGTGAACGCCGATACGATTCATGCCCGTCTCGATGGCGAGATGATACTTGCCCACTTTGCCCGCCGCGACGGCACATTCGCCATACGCAAGAGCAAAGTCAGACGTATAGACCGAAGGCATGATATCAAACTCGAGCAACGTCGGAATGGCCTCGATAGGCGGCTCGCTTAGGATGAGGATGGGTTTCGTAATCCCGCCCTGTCGGAGCTCAACGCCCTCGTTAACCGTCGCCACGGCAAACATGTCGGCACCGGCCGAATACATGATCTTGGCGCACTCAACAGCTCCATGACCATAAGCATCGGCCTTGACCACGCAGCACAGGCGCTGACGTGGATTCAGCAAGTTCTTATAGGCCCTCGTGTTGCGACGGAGCGCCCCGCGGTCGATCTCGACCCAGGACCAGCGCGTCAAATCGGCTTTATTCATGATTAGTCATCCGACCCTTCGTCCATGATTCCCAGATCTTCGAGCGCATCCTTTGCCGCCAGTTCCATGGCCGGACCGATCAAGTCGATAAGATCGGTCGCGATGACGCTCTTCTCACCATACTCCGTCGCCGCGGCAAAACCGGCGTAGCTGTGAAGTGCGACGGCGTACGAATACAGCAACTCCCAACGATCCATCTCGTCGCGCATGGTGGCAAGCGTGCCGGCCAAAATACCCGCGAGAACATCACCCGAACCGGCAGTTGCCAGAGAAGCCGGACCCGAGAGCGGCAGCAGCACACGCTCAACGCCACAGATAGCCGTCGTCGGCCCCTTGGCAATGACCACCAGATTGTCAGAGCCTGCAGCCCAGACAACCTTCTGCGCGGCCGCAATCGCAGTACCAAGGTCGTTCACCTCGTCACCGGCAACCAGACGCGAAAGTTCACGATAGTGCGGCGTCATAACCAACGGCTGCTCGCGACGATACATCTCGGGATTACTATCAATACCGTCAATGGCAATCTTAGCAAGGCAGTTGAGTGCATCGGCGTCCAAGATAAGCGGCACATCAAGCTCGAGCAAGCCCGAAACCACCTGCATAGCGCCGGCAGATGTCGTCATACCGGGACCGCACAGTACACAGCTGTACTTCTTTGCAATCTCGCACACAGTCATGCGCGCAGCGGCGCCAAAGGAGCCGCGGGAATCAGACGGAATAGCAAAGACGGGAATCGAAGGAAGTGCCATGCGAATAAGATTGGCGCAGGCGTCAGGAGCCGCGACTGCCACGTAACCAGCACCCGCGCGAGCTGCAGACTTGGCCGCCATAATGGCAGCACCAGGATATTGCGCAGATCCGGCGACAATAAGCACAGAGCCACGGGAATACTTATCGATATTCGTAGGTAGTGGGGCAAAGTAATCAACTAAGTCACCGGGCTCGACAATCTCGGCGGCGTGGTCGACATCATCGATGACCTCGTCAAGACGGTCGTAAAGATTGCCGCAGATCAAATCGCCAGCATACTCAGGACCATCAGCGCTATACAGACCAATCTTGGGCGCAATCATCGTCACCGTATGCTCGGCACGAATGCAGTCGTCATCAACAACGCCCGTCTCGGCATTCAGGCCCGAGGGAACATCAATGGATACGACACAATCGGCGCATTCATTGACCGTAGGAATCCAGATGGAGAACGGCGCACGCAGATTTCCGTGGAAACCGGTACCAAAAATGGCATCGACAACAACATCGGCCTTATCGATCAAAACCTCGAGTTCGTCACGCGAGGGGCCGACGCAAACGTGCACATCGCGGCCGGCAGTACGACGAGCAACATGACGTGCCAAAGCAGCAGGAATCTCATCCGGCTCAACCGGAGAAACGATATCCACGTCCACACCCTTATGGCTCAGGATATCGGCGGCAACCCAACCGTCGCCGCCATTATTACCAAAACCGACCAGAACGAGAACCCGATCGGGATTGAGCTTCAAGACCTCGTTGGCGGCAAACTCACCCGCTAGCTCCATAAGCTCGGCCTTCGAAGTCCCTTCGCGTTCGATGATATCCTCGAGACGAACGACTTCTTCGGTACTCAAAACCGGTTTCATCTATGCTCCTAGCGTATCTTGCGAAGCATCGCCCAGGTGCTCCGTCAATGCTGAATTCTGCAGCTGCTCAAGCTCATCTAAAACAGAGCGAGCCTCTTTAAATGTCTGCGCTACGCGTTTCTTGGTGCTCACCTTTTCCTCTTTTGGCTTAGGCCGAGCATCTTCGGTAATCGCGATGGCATTCGCAACGGCCAAGTCTCCTGTAAGCGTAATGGAAAGAGCGACCTCAACAACACCCAGTTCTTGAGCGATCTCGAGAGCACGGCCCGAAAGCAGCGCCTTCGGTTTGCCGAGTTTATCACGCGTAACCGAAACATCCTTGCGACCCACGCCTTGACTAAAACCCGTGCCGAGAGCTTTAAGTACCGCCTCGCGCGAAGCAAAGCGGCTCGCATAGTGAGCAGCGGGACGCGATGATGCATCGCAATACGCACGCTCTTCTTCGGTAAACACACGCCGAGCAAACGACGGCGTCTTTTCAAGAATTGATTTCATGCGGGAAATCTCGACGATATCAACGCCGATACCAGCTTCAGCCATGTTCACCTCCATATCGCACAGACTAAGTTATTGTAGCCCGTTCGCAGAAGATGCGACAAACGAGGGTTATAAAACACAGCTACTATGTGAGACAAAAGCCCGTAAACGCAAAAAAAGGGGAGGCCGCGAGGCCTCCCCCTTCTCAGTTCAAGCGTACGGCTCGGTGCCGTCCACCGGTCAGCGGCGCCCTGGCCTCCCACGGGCTGACCCCGCAGTACTCTCGGCGCGATGGGGC